>NZ_DATLXO010000207.1:0-36895 GCF_035575815.1 Iamia sp. | reverse complement strand
GGCGCAAACCACACGCGTGTCATATGATCCCTCCGTGGCGTACCAGGTGCAGACCGAGGTCTACGACGGGCCCTTCGACCTGCTGCTGCACCTGATCCTGCGTGAGCAGGTCGACCTCTACGAGGTCTCCCTCTCCGCCGTGGTCGAGGTCTACCTGGCCGAGCTCGACCGCATGGAGGTCATCGACCTCGAGGTCGCCACCGAGTTCCTGCTCATCGCCGCCACCCTGGTCGAGCTCAAGGCCCGCCGCCTGCTGCCCGGTGAGGCCGACGTCGACCTCGACGACGAGCTCGCGCTGTGGGAGGAGCGCGACCTGCTCCTGGCGAGGTTGCTCGAGTGCAAGACCTTCAAGGACGCATCCGCGGTGCTGGCCCGGCTGTCGGACGCCGCGGCGCGCTCCTGGGCCCGGCGGGCGCCGCCCGAGGACGTCTTCGCCCACCTCACGCCCGATGTCATGGACGGCGTCACGCCCGACGCCCTGTGCGATGCCTTCCTGCGGGCCACGGCCCCGAGGCCGGTGCCCCGCGTCGAGGTTGACCACGTTGCGCCCATCGGGGTGTCGGTGGCCGACGCCGTGGCTGAGCTGGTCGACGAGCTGCCCCGGGTGGGCACGATCGGCTTCCGGGCCCTGACCGCGTCGCTCGGCGAGCGCCTCGAGGTGGTCGTCCGCTTCCTCGCCATCCTCGAGCTGTGCAAGCAGGGCCTCGTCGACCTCCACCAGGGGGGCCGCGTCGGCGACATCCGCATCACGTGGACCGGCGGCGACGAGCAGGCCGAGAGCGCGCTGGCCGGCGTCAGCGGTGTCGACCGCTACGAGGGGTGAGATGGACGGCCCCGGGCCCGACGATCTGCCGACCGAGACCCGCCGGGCCCTCGAGGCGATCGTGATGGTGGCCGCCGAACCGGTGCCGCCCCAGATGCTGGCCCAGCTGCTCGAGGTCAGCGTCGATCGCGTCGAGGCCGCCTGCACCGCTCTCGCCGCGGGCTACGAGGCCGACCATCGGGGCTTCGTGCTGGTGCGGGTCGCCGGGGGGTACCGCTTCCAGAGCCACCCGGCAGCCGCGCCCTACGTCGAGCGCTACGTGCTCGAGGGCCAGTCCGCCCGGCTGTCGAGCGCGGCGCTCGAGACCCTCGCCATCGTCGCCTACAAGCAGCCGCTGTCGCGGGCTCAGGTCGCGTCGATCCGCGGGGTCAACGTGGACGGCGTGATGCGCACGCTGACCCACCGGGGTCTGGTGGCCGAGGTCGCCCGCGACCCGGGCCCCGGTCAAGCCGTGCTCTACGGCACCACGCCGTTGTTCCTCGAGCGCCTCGGTGTCGACTCGGTCGAGGACCTGCCCCCCATCGCCGGCTTCGTCCCCGACGCCGATGTCGTCGAGGCCCTCGAGCACACCCTCCGCTTCGACGGGGCTCCCGCTGGCGTTCCGCCCGACGACGGCGTCGAGCTCCGCGCCGACGATGGGCCCACCACCGTCGGGGTGGATGCGCCCGAGCCCGTCGGCGAGGCTGACGGTGACCATGCCGACGACGACGACGCCGGAGACCCCTGACCCCCGCATCCGCCTGCAGAAGGTGCTGGCCCGCGCCGGGCTCGGCAGCCGGCGGGTGTGCGAGGAGCTGATCGCAGACGGGCGGGTCACCATCGACGGGGAGGAGGCCATCCTCGGCGACCGGGTCGACCCCGACGCCGCCGTGGTCACCGTCGACGACGTGCCCATCGGCATCCGTCCCGGCTCGGTGTACTACCTGCTCAACAAGCCCGCCGGCGTCGTCACCACCGCCGATGATCCCCAGGGCCGCCCCATCGTGGTCGATCTGGTTCCCTCGGAGACCCGGATCTTCCCCGTGGGCCGCCTCGACCTCGACACCGAGGGCCTGCTGCTGCTCACCAACGACGGTGATCTCGCCCATCGCCTGACCCACCCGTCGTTCGGCATCGAGAAGGAGTACCTGGCCGAGGTGGAGGGCGAACCGGGCCGGGCCGCGGTGCGCCGCCTGCGCACCGGCGTCTCGCTCGACGACGGCCCCACCGCGCCGGCCACCGTCGGCACCGTGTCGCCCGCGGTGCTCCGCATCGTGATCCACGAGGGCCGCAACCACCAGGTGCGGCGCATGTGCGAGGCCGTCGGCCACCCGGTCCGCCGCCTGGTGCGCACCCGGCTGGCCACCCTCACCGACCCCCGGCTGGCACCGGGGGAGTGGAGGGCGCTCACCATCGATGAGGTCCGCGCCCTCGAGCGGGCCGCCGCCGGCCCCAACGACGAGGGCGACACCCGGCGCGAGCGGCGCGCCCGCGACCGCTGAACCCCCACCGCGGCCGACGCTGCGCCGCTCGGTAGAGTCGGCCGCCATGGCCCCTGCGGTGCGAGCCCTCCGGGGCGCCACGACGGTCGACGTCGACACCCCCGAGCACATCGAGGAGCGCGTCCGCGCCCTGCTCGACACGCTCCTCGAGCGCAACGCCGTCGACCACGACGACCTCATCAGCATCCTCTTCACCGCCACCGATGACGTGGTGAGCACGTTCCCGGCAACCGCGGCGCGAGCCAAGGGCCTGGGCGACGTGCCCCTCATCTGCGCCCGGGAGCTGGCGATCACCGGCGGCACCCCGATGTGCATCCGGGTGATGGTGCACCTGACGACCGACCGGGCCCGCCATGAGCTGCACCACGTGTACCTCGAGGGTGCCCGGTCGCTGCGCGACGACCTGCCCGCCTGACCCGTCGTGCCCGCCGACCCCCGGACGCTGCCCGACCCGTGCCCGGTCGTGCCCCTCGCCGCCTCACCCGACGTGCAGATCCGGGTGCCGGGCGGGCGCAGCATCACCAACCGGGCCCTGGTCGCCGCCGCCCTGGCCCCCGGCACCAGCCGCCTCCTGGGCGCCGGGCGCTCCGACGACACCGAGGCCATGGCGGGCTGCCTGCGGGCCCTGGGCGCCGAGGTGGACGCGCCCGACGCCGAGGCCACGGTGGTGGTCCGCGGCGTCGCGGGACGGCCCCGGGGCCCCGTGGAGGTGTTCACCCACCTCTCGGGCACCACGTCGCGCTTCGTCACCCCCGTCGTCGCCCTCGCCGGCGAACCGGTGCGCGTCGACGCCGCGGAACCGATGCGGGCCCGCCCCATGGCCGACCTGCTCACCGCCCTGCGGGCCCTCGGCGTCACCATCGTCGAGCACGGCGCACCGGGTCACCTCCCGGTCACCGTGACCGGTCCACCCACCGGAACCGACGTGGCGGTGGCGGGCACCGTCTCGAGCCAGTTCCTCTCCGGTCTCCTGCTCGCCGGCGGGGCCATGGCCGACGGCCTCACAGTCCGCCGCACGACCGACCGGCTCGTGTCGGCCCCCTACGTCGGGATGACGCGGGCGGTGATGGCCGCCTTCGGCGTCGGGGTGGCCGACGGCCCCGACGGCGCCCTCGTCGTCCCGCCCGGCGGCTACCGGGCCACGACGTATCCGGTCGAGCCCGACGCCGCCACCGCCGGCTACTTCCTCGCCGCCGCCACCATCACCGGAGGCCGTGTCCGGGTGCCGGACCTGCCCCCTGCCGCGCTCCAGGCCGACGCCGAGCTCGTCGACGTGCTCGGGGCCATGGGCGCCACCGTGCGCCGCGACGCGACCGGCACCGAGGTGGTCGGCCCCGCCGCCGGTCCCGACGGCCGGGTGCACCTGCGCGGCGGCACCTTCGACCTCACCGCGTTCAGCGACATGGCCCCGACCGTTGCGGTGGTGGCCGCGTTCGCCGATGAGCCGGTGCGGGTCACCGGCGTCGGGTTCATCCGGGGCAAGGAGACCGACCGCATCGCCGCCTCGGTCGCCGAGCTGCGCCGCTGCGGCGTCGACGCCCGGGAAACCGACGACGGCTTCGTCGTGCGGCCCGGGGGCGCCGGACCCCACGGTGCGGTGATCGAGACCTACGACGACCACCGCATGGCCATGGCCTTCGCCCTACTCGGCCTGGTGGTCCCCGGCCTCTCGGTCGCGGATCCCGGTTGCGTGGCCAAGACCCACCCCGGCTTCTTCGTCGATCTCGACCGCCTCCGGGCCTGACCGGATCCTCTAGGTTCAGCGCCGTGAGGGTCATCGCCATCGACGGACCGGCCGGGTCGGGCAAGTCCACCATCGCCCGTCGCCTGGCGACCCGGCTCGGCCTCGAGTACCTCGACACCGGGGCCATGTACCGGGCCGTCACCTTCGCCACCCTGCGGCGCGGGCTCGACCCCGGCGATGCCGCCGATGTGGCCCGCATCGTCGGCGACATCGAGCTGGAGGTCGGCGCTGAACGGGTGACCGTCGACGGGGTGGACGCCACCATCGAGATCCGCAGTCCCGAGGTCACCCGGGCCGTGTCGCTCGTCGCCGCCAACGTCGATGTGCGGTCCGAGATGGTCCGCCGCCAGCGGGCCTGGGCCACCGAGCGCGGCGGCGGGGTCCTCGAGGGTCGCGACATCGGCACGGTGGTGTTCCCCACCGCCGAGCTGAAGGTGTACCTCACGGCGCGCCCCGAGGTGCGCGCCGAGCGCCGCTCCCAGGAGGTGGCCGACCTCTCCTATGAGGCGGTCGCCTCCGACCTGGCCCGGCGCGACGCCCTCGATCAGAGTCGCGTGGCCTCACCCCTCGCCGAGGCGGCCGACGCCCTCATGGTCGACACCAGCGACCTCACCGTCGACGAGGTCGTGGAGGCGCTGGCGTCGAAGATGAGGACATGACCGACGCCTCGCCGCCCCCCTCCGAGGCCGAGGCCGAGGCCGAGGCGACCCGGGCCGAGGCGAGCCGGGTCGCGCTGGCTCGGGCGGCGCGCCGCAGCGGGGTCACGATCGGCCTCGGCCCGCCCACCGCCGGCGAGCGCCTCCTCTACGGCTTCGTGCGGGCCGCGATGGTGGGGTGGGCCCGGCTGTGGCTGCGGCTCGAGTACCACGGCCTCGAGCACATCCCCACCGACCGGCCGTTCATCCTGGCGCCGGTGCACCGCTCGAACATCGACTTCCTGTTGGCCTCGGGTTGTGTTCGTCGCCGTCAGCGGTTCTTGGCCAAGGACACCCTGTGGACCCCCGGCTTCGGGCGTCTCTGGTCCGCCCTCGGCGCCATCCCGGTGGCCCGGGGGACCGCGGATCGCGAGGCCCTGAGGGCCTGCGAGGCGGTCATCGCCGCCGGCGAGCCGCTGGTGATGTTCCCCGAGGGCACCCGCCAGACCGGCCCGGTCGTCCAGACGCTCTTCGACGGGCCCGCGTTCGTGCAGTCCCGCACGGGCGCGGCGATCGTGCCCGTGGGCGTCGGCGGCTCGGAGAAGGCCATGCCCAAGGGCGCTCGGGCCATCCGCCCCACCAAGGTCGTCGTGGTGGTCGGCGAGCCGCTCGAGGCCTCCACGGCCGGGGGCGCCAAGGCTCGTCGAGCCGCCCTGCGCACCCAGACCGCAACGCTCTACGACCGGCTCCAGGCTCTCTTCGACGAGGCCCAGCGTCGCGCCGGCACCCCCAACCGCCGCTGACTCCAGCTGTCGTCCGTCGCCGCGCCGCGAACTCACCGAAGTGGTCGCGATCTGCGTCGCTCCGGGAACGTGGACCGCGACCAGTTGGTCCCGAGTCTGGAAGTGGTCGTGACCTGCGTCCCCCCGCAGGCTGTTGCGACCAGTTCGGACGGCGCGGCCTACAGGGTGGCCAGCACGTCGCTGGCGGGCAGGGACCGATCGTCTCCCGGCGGCCGATCGGGGAGCGACCCGCCGAGGGTGAGGGTGGCCACCACGTCGATGGCCGAGACCAGGTCGCGCAGGTTCCGGGGCGGAGGGAAGTACTCGTCCTCCTCGGTGACCCGCACCGGCTCGGCCTCGGCCTTGGTGAAGCCCACGTGGGCCAGCACCTCGTCGATGAGCTCCTCGTAGGCCGACGCCCCGGCGGTGACCCCGATCGTGCCGGAGAGGTCGTCGGGGAGCTCGGCCGCGGTGTTGACCCGGAAGACGCGAGGGCAGCCGGCCTCCTCCGCCAGCTTGGCCAGGGCCATCGTGTTCGACGAGTTCGCCGAGCCGATGACGACGATCGAGTCGCACCGCGACGCCATCTCGAGCAGCGCGGTCTGGCGGTTGGTGGTGGCGAAGCAGAGGTCGCTGCGGCCCGGAACCCACATCTCGGGGAACTTCTCGACCGCCGCGTCGCGCAGCCCCGACCAGTCACGGTGGCTGAGCGTGGTCTGGGCCAACATGGCGACGGGTTCGGCGAACTCGGGGAGCCCCGCGACCTCGTCGAGGGACTCGACCCGGTGGATCGCCCCGGGTGCGACGGCCATGGTGCCCACCGCCTCCTCGTGGCCCTCGTGGCCGACGTAGACGATCTGGTAGCCCTTGCCGGCCCGCACCTTGACCTCGTGGTGGACCTTGGTGACCAGGGGGCACACGGCGTCGACGACGTAGCCCCCGGCGGCGCGCGCCGACTGGACGACCTCGGGGGCCGAGCCGTGGGCCGAGAGCATCACCGGGCGCCCCTCGGGCACATCGCCGATGTCATCGACGAAGACCACGCCCTGGTCGCGGAAGCGGTCGACCACCAGCTTGTTGTGGACGATCTCGTGGTAGCAGTACACCGGCGGCTCGAAGGCTCGCACCATCCACGCCAGGGCCTTGATGGCCATCTCCACGCCCGCGCAGAACCCTCGGGGCTCAGCCAGCAAGACGTGTTCGACGGGCATGGAACCCATGCTACCGACGCCCCACCTCACCCCCGAGGCGCCGGACCCCGGGGCCGAACTGGTCGGGGATCTGGGGGCGGGGGCGCCCGATGTCACGACCAGTTCGAGCGAGGAGGGAGCCCCGGAGCGAACTGGTCAAAGATCTGGGGGTTGGAACACCCGATCCCCCTACCAGCTCGAGAAGGGGGAGCGGGGACCGAGGGGTCGTAGGATCGTCCGGTCATGTCCGTGCCCCGAGTCGTCGCCGTCGCGCCCGGGTCCCCCGCCCAACGGGCCGGTGTGGTCGTCGACGACGAGGTGCTGTCGGTCGACGGCGAGTCGCCCCGCGACGTCATCGAGTGGCGCTGGCTCACCGACGAACCCGACCCCGTCCTCGACCTCCGGCGCGGCGGCCTCGAGCTCACCGTTGCGGTGCCCAAGCCGGCGGGCGAACCCCTTGGCATCGAGGTCCACTCGTCGCTCTTCGACCAGGTGCGCACGTGTGACAACCACTGCGAGTTCTGCTTCATCTACCAGCTGCCACCGGGCCTCCGCAAGAGCCTCTACCTGAAGGACGACGACTACCGGCTGAGCTTCCTCTACGGGAACTTCACCACCCTCACCCGCTTCACCGAGGCCGACCTCGAGCGCGTCGTCACCGAGGGCATCAGCCCCCTCAACGTGAGCATCCACGCCACCGATCCCGACGTGCGCACCGAGATGCTGCGCAACCGACGGGGGGCCACCAGCCTCCGCTGGCTGCGGGCCCTGCTCGACCACGGCGTGGAGGTCCACGGCCAGGTCGTGTGCTGCCCCGGGGTGAACGACGGTGACGTGCTGGCCGACACCCTCGTCGGCGTCCTCGACCGCTACGCCGAGCTGGCCTCGCTGTGCGTCGTGCCGCTGGGCGTGAGCCGCCACAACCCCGAACCCCGCATGCGCCCCACCACCCCGGCCGAGGCGGGAACGGTCATCGATGTGATCCACGCTGCCCAGGAGCAGTTCCTCCGGGTGCTCGGCCGCCGCCTCGTCTTCGCCGCCGATGAGTACTACCTCATCGCCGGACGGCCCTTCCCCGAGCCCGAGGCCTACGAGGGCTTCGCCATGCACGAGGACGGGGTGGGCATGGCCCGCACCTTCGAGGCCGAGTTCGCCGGGCCGACAGCTCCCGACGCGGCTCTGGCCTCGGACGGGGAGGCGGACAAAGCCACCGGCCGCGGGGTCCAGGCCGGCTTCTTCGCCTGGGCCGACGCGGCCGAGACGGGCCGCACCACCCGCTACGAGGCCGCCGGCGACTTCGCGGCACCGTCGGAGGGCTACCGCGCCGTGCGCAACCGCGACGGCGACGACATCGCCGCCGACGCCGCGCCGGTGGGTGTCTCGGTGACGCTGCGGGCCCGGCCCGACGCCCCCATCGCCATCGTCACCAGCGCCTACGGGGCCCGGGTCCTGGGCCCCCTGGTCATGACACTCGATCGGCCCGACGTGCGCATCGTCACCGTCGCCAACCGGTACTTCGGTGGCAACGTCGCCGTCGCCGGCCTCATGGTCGGCGAGGACCTCGCCCGTGCGCTCAGCGCCGAACCCGAGGGCCACCGCTACCTGCTGCCCGACGTCTGCCTCTCGGGCGGACGCTTCCTCGACGGCACCACGCCGGGCGACCTGCCGCGCCCGGTCGAGGTGGTGCCCACCGACGGGGCCGCCCTCCGCCGGGTCCTGCGCGTGGCGGTGGCGGCGGCATGACCGGCGGCACCCGGCCCGTGGGCGGGGAAACCGCCACGAGGCGCACCACCGCAGCCGAGCGCAAGCCGGTGTCGCCCGCCGCCGCGGCCGCCGCCCGAGCCGAGAAGCCGCCCGCCGAGGGGTTGCCCACCGTTGCCATCGTGGGCCGCCCCAACGTCGGCAAGTCCACCCTCGTGAACCGCATCATCGGCCGGCGCGAGGCGATCGTCGAGGAACGCCCCGGCGTGACCCGCGACCGCAAGGAGGTCGAGGCCGACTGGAACGGGCGGCACTTCACCCTCGTCGACACCGGCGGGTGGCTGACCCACGGCTCCGTCCTCGACGACAAGGTGAGCCGCCAGAGCGAGCAAGCCATCCGCGACGCGGACGCCGTGCTCCTCGTGGTCGACGCCACCATCGGCCCGACCGACGACGACGACCGGGTGGCCAGGCTGCTGCGGGCCGCGTCGGCGCCGGTGCTGGTCGTGGCGAACAAGGTGGACAGCACCAACCGCGACCACCTGGTGTGGGAGCTGCTGCGCCTCGGCCTCGGTGATCCGTTCCCCGTCAGCGCCCTCCACGGCCGGGGCACCGGTGACCTGCTCGACGCGGTGGTGGCGGCCCTCCCGCCCGAGGCGCTCGACGTGGTGGAGCGGCGGGGCATGCCGGTCGACGACGATGAGCGCACCGTGGCCGTGGCCATCGTCGGGCGCCCCAACGTGGGGAAGTCGACGCTGTTCAACCGGCTCACCGGCGAGGAGCGCTCGGTGGTCCACGACCTGCCCGGCACCACCCGCGACTCGGTCGACACCGTGGTCGAGACCGCGACCGGCCCCATCCGCTTCGTGGACACCGCCGGCATGCGCAAGAAGTCGAAGATCGACGACGGCGCCGAGTACTACTCGCTCGTGCGGGCCCTGCAGTCGGTCGACGCCGCCGACGTCGCCCTGCTCGTGATCGACGCCACCGAGGGCGTCACCCACCAGGACCAGCGCCTCGCCGAACGGGTCGACGCCGCCGGGTGCCCCGTGGTCGTGCTGCTCAACAAGTGGGAGCTGCTCGACGCTCGCGCCCGCGAGGGGGTCACCGACGAGATGGCCCGCAAGATGGGCTTCATCGGCGAGTCGCCGGTGCTGAAGATCAGCGCCCTCACCGGCAAGGGCGTCGCCAAGCTGCTGCCCGCGCTCTCGGGCACCATCGACCAGTACCGCCGCCGGGTGCCGACCCGGCGGGTGAACGAGGTCATCGGCGCCGCCCAGGCCGCCACCCCCGCCCCCCACGGCGCCCGGGTGCTGTACGCCACCCAGGGCGCCAGCGACCCGCCCACCTTCACGCTGTTCACCAACAAGGACATCTCGCCCAGCTACATGCGCTACCTGGAACGGTCGCTCCGTGAGGCGTTCGACCTGCGCCAGACCTCCATCAAGATGCGGGTCCGCCGCCGGAGCTGACCCGCGCCGGCGAACCGGTCAGAGATCTGGGTGTTCCCGCACCCGATTCCCCGACCAGTGCGGTGGGGGTCCACGCGCGCCGGCGAACCGGTCAGGGCCACTCGCCGCGGGACTCGAGCACCGCCTTGAGGATGTCGCTGCGGTCGGTCATCAGCCCGTCGACGCCCATGTCGAGCAGCTCACCCATCTCCTCGGCCCCGTCGATCGTCCACACGTGGACCTGCACGTCGAGGGCGTGGGCGGCACGCACGAAGCGGGGGGTGACGAGGCGCCGGCGGCCGATGTGGGTGGGCACCTGGGCGCACGGGCCGGCGAGCCTCCGCACCGGGGCGCCCGCCGCCGCCGCCGCCAGCTTGGCCGTCGCCCTCGGGCCCAGCGAGGTGCACAGCCGGGGTCCGAGCAGGGTCCGAAGGCGCGCCAGGCGGGCGTCGGAGAACGAGCCGCAGCACACCCGGTCGACCGCGCCGGCCCGCTCCAGCACCAGGGCCAGGGGCTCCACCACCCGGTTGTGCTTGGGGTCGATGTTGACCTTCACGCCCCCGAAGCGCTCGAGGATCTCGTCGAGGCGGGGTACCGGGTCGCCGTTCGCCCCGACCTTCGCGTGTCGGACCTCCGACCAGGGAAGCTCCGAGATCGCCCCGGTCATGTCGGTGACGCGGTCGAGGTGGTCGTCGTGGAACGCGACCACGATCCCATCGGCGGTGAGGTGGACGTCGGTCTCGATGTAGCCGAAGCCGAGGGCCACCGCGGCGTCGAAGGCGGCCATGGTGTTCTCACCCGGGCCGTCGGCGGCGTGAGCACCCCGGTGGGCGAAGGCCAAGGGTCCCGGGTGGTCGAGGAACGCCCAGCCGCTGCCCACGGCGGCCGAGGCTACCCCGCCCCCGGCGTCGCGAGGTCCGCCCGACCGGAGCGAAAGGGCGGCTTCCCGCACGGTGTCCGCCCGGACGGGGCAGAATCGAGGACCCTGTGGCCCCCGACGGCGAGAACCCCCTCGATCCGACCCACCCGTCGGACCTGACCGTGCGCTTCGCCGCGGTGCTGCGCCGGACCGAACCGCCGGGCACCCTGGACGAGGCTTGCACCCTGCTGGCCGCCCACTTCGGTGTGGGCGCGGACCCCGACGGCACCGATCTCGCGTCCGTGCGAGCCGGCCTCGACGAGCTGGCCAAGGGCGTCGAGGTGCCCAGCTTCACCGGGGTGGTCGAGCACCTTGACCGCGTCGGGCTCGGCGGGACCCCGTCGGACTACGGCACCGCGGCCAGCTCGATGCTGCCCGACGTGGTCCGTCGTCGGCGGGGTTTGCCGATCATGCTCGCCGTCGTCGCCGTGGAGGCCGCCCGTCGGGTGGGCGTCGCCGCCGCGGTGGTGGGGATGCCCGGCCACGTGCTGGTGGCGTCGGTCGACGAGCCGGGCCGTCTGGCCGACCCTTTCCACCGCCGCACCCGCCTCGACCCCGACGGTGCCCGTCAGCTCTTCGAGCGGCTGCACGGCGGGGCCGCCCACTGGGACAAGAGCTTCCTCGACCCCATCGGCCCGCCCCAGGTGGTGGCCCGGGTACTCGCCAACCTGGCCAACCGCTACCGGTCCGACAAGCGGCACCGCCAGGAGGCCGTCGCCCTCGGGCTGCGCAGCCTCGTGCCGGGCGTCAGCCTGGCCGAGAGGGGCACGCTGGCTTCGGCCCTGGCCCGCAGCGGCGCCTTCGATCGCGCCGCGGTCGCCATCGAGGAGCTGGCCGACGCCGGTGGAGCGGGGACCGAGCCCGATGACCTGCGGGACCAGGCCACCCGTTGGCGGGCCCGCCTGAACTGAGGAGGACCGCGTTCTAGCCACCCTGGTGGTGCACACGAGCGCAGCAGGGTGGCACTTTCGAGTCCGCCCGACCGACTCACGCTGAACTCTTGACCGGTGGGTCAAGTACGGTGGTCGCCATGACCGACGTCGCCACCCGCACCGCCGACCCCGCGACCGATCCTGACGAGGCCCGCGTCCGGGAGGCCGCTCTGCGCCTCGTCGCCGACCACCCGCCCGAGAAGACCTCGCCCGAGGAGTTCCTCGGCGCCCAGTTCGACGCCGGCTTGGCGTGGATCAGCTTCCGTGAGGGCCATGGGGGCCTCGGTGTCGCCCCCCGGCTGGCGAAGGTGGTGCAAGAGGTGCTCCGCGGCACCGGCGCCCCGAACGCCGTGGCCCGCAACCCGATCGGTCACGGCATGGGGGCACCCACCGTGTACACCCACGGCTCCGACGCCCAGCGCGAGCGCTACCTCCGCCCCCTCTTCACCGGCGAGGAGGTCTGGTGCCAGATGTTCAGCGAGCCCGGCGCCGGCAGCGACGTGGCCAGCCTGTCGACCCGGGCGGTCCTCGACGGTGAGGAGTGGATCGTCAACGGTCAGAAGGTGTGGACGACGGTGGCCCACCTGTCGCGGTGGGGGATGCTCGTGGCCCGCACCGACCCCGACCAGCCCAAGCACAAGGGCCTGACCTACTTCGTGGTCGACATGCACGCCCCCGGCGTCGAGGTGCGGCCGCTGTTCCAGATCACCGGCGAGGCCGAGTTCAACGAGGTGTACTTCACCGACGTCCGCATCCCCGACGCCGAGCGCCTGGGCGAGGTGGGCGAGGGGTGGCGGGTGTCGATCACGACGCTCATGAACGAGCGGGTGTCGATCGGCGGCGGCATCGCGGCCCGCGGCACCGGGATGATCGAGATCGCGGTCAGGGCGTGGATCGAGGCGGGCCGCCCCGGGGGCGCGGCCCGCGACGAGCTGATGAAGCTCTGGGCCCGCTCCGAGGTCCTCCGGCTCACCAACTGGCGCGCCTCGCAGAACCGGGCCGTGGGGACCCCCGGCCCCGAGGGGTCGATCGGCAAGTCGGCCGGCGCCCTGCTGAACCAGGCCATCACCACCTACGCCGTCGGCGTCACCGGCGCCGGGGGGATGCTGCTGCCCGACGGCGGCTACCCGATGGCCCGCCCCCGCCGCATGGCCATGGACGTCTCGTCGACCCAGAAGGCGTTCCTCCGCTGCCGGGCCAACACCATCGAGGGCGGTACCACCGAGATCATGAAGAACATCCTCGCCGAGCGCGTCCTCGGCCTGCCCGGCGACGTCCGGGTCGACAAGGAGAGGCCCTGGACCGACGTGCCCCGTTAGGCGCTGTCCGTCACGCTCGGTCCCGCTCCGGTCGCGGCCCCCGTCCCGGCCCCCGGCGCGGCCCCGACAGTGCCGCCGGCGTGCCAGGTCTCGTTCAGCGACAGCAGCTGGCGGGCCCCGGTCCGGCTGGCCACCGCCCGGCTCACGCTGACGTAGGCCGGCTCGAAGAACAGCGACGACCCGAGCCCGATCACCTCCGCGGCCACCGCGTTGTTGACCCCGCCGTGGCAGACGACGGCGACCCGCCGGCCGGGGTGGGCCAGAACGACCCGGTCCACCGCAGCCACGACGCGGACCCGAACTCGGTGCGAAGCGCCTCGCCGTCGGGGCCGGTCCACGACGCCACCGCCTCGTCCCCGCGCACCGGGTCGGTCCGCAGCTCCTCGATCGGGATGTAGGCCGCGGCGCCGCGGTCGAGCTCAGCCCGGTCGTCGTCGACGGTGGCCGAGAGACCGAGCCGGTCGAGCAGAGGCGTCGCTGTCTCCCGGGCGCGCCGCAGGGGGCTGGTCCACACCGCGTCGACCCGCCCGGCCCAGTGGCGGGCGAGGGCCTCGGCCTGGGTCCGGCCCGTCGCCGAGAGCCGCGGGTCGGCCGGACCGCCGCTCGTCTCCAAGCGCACCGGGAGGGCGTGACGGATCAACAGCAGCTCCATGGGCGGTGGATCGTAGGGCTGGCGGCCGGGCGGCCGAGGGCCGGTGCGCGGTCGGCGGGGCCGTGCGCCCTACCCTCGTCGCCGTGGCGCCTGGGTTGCACGTGGTCGAGGCCGGCACCGGCGCGACGCTCGTCCTGGTGCACGGCGCCATGGATCGCCTCGCCGGGCTGGCCCGCGCCGACCGACACCAGGGCGCGTTCCGGGTCGTCCGCTACGACCGGCGCGGCTACGCCGGTTCCGCGCCCCTCGGGCCCGGCGACCTGGCCACCCACGCCGCCGACCTCGTCGACCTGCTCGGTGCGCTGCGGGTCGGCGGCCGACCCGGAGACCTACCGGTCGTCGTCGGCCACAGCCTGGGCGGCCTGGTGGCCCTGGCCGCGGCGCGCCTCGCTCCCGGCCTGATCGGCGCGGTGGGCGCGCATGAGCCGCCGCCGCCATGGCACCGGGACTGGCCGCCGGGCATCGAGGACTGGGCCGGCGACGACACCGACGCGGCCGACCTGGTGATCGGCCGTGCCGTCGGGGTCGAGCGGTGGGCCCGGGCGCCCGCCCCCCTGCGGGCCGCCCGCCGGGCCGAGGGCGGGGCGATGATGACCGAGGTGCGCTCGCTGTTCGTGGCGCCCCCGGGGTCGCTGCCCGCACCGCTCGGTCCCGTCGCCGCACCGGTGATCCTCGCCCACGGATCGGCCGGCCGTGCCCACGTCCGCACCGGGGTGGCCGACCTGGCCGGCCGGCTGGGCACCGGCGCGCCCGAGCGCCTCGAAGGCCCGGGCCACCGCGCGCCCACGACCCACGCCCCGACCTACGCGAGGTGGACGGCATCGGTGGCCCGGCTCTCGGTGCCGGCCGCGGCCGGGGACGGCGCGTGAGCGACTCCGCGGGTGCCGCCCGGCCCGGCCTCTCGGGCCGCCTCGGCCCCCTGCGCGACCGGCTGCGCCGTCGTCCGAGCGGGCCCCGCACCGCCTTCGTGCTCAGCGGCGGCGGCAACCTCGGAGCCCTCCAGGTGGGGATGCTCCGCGCCCTGCTCGAGCACCGGATCACCCCGGACCTGGTCTTGGGCTGCTCGGTCGGGGCCCTGAACGGGGCCGGCATCGCCACCGATCCCAGCCTGGCCATGGTCGGGCGCCTCGGTGACCTGTGGCTCGCCCTCGAGGACCGCGACGTGCTGCCCGCCGGCCTGCTGCCCACCACCGTGCAGATGGCCAGGCGGGGCGAGTCGGTGCACGGCAACGCCGGGCTCAAGCGGGTGATCGAGGACGTGCTCCCCCCCGACGCCACCTTCGCGGATCTCGAGGTGGCGTTCCAGTGCGTGGCCACCGATGTGACCGCGGCGCGTGAGGTTTGGTTCTCGTCCGGGCCCCTGGTGGATCCGATCCTGGCCTCGGCCGCTCTGCCCGCCCTGTTGCCGCCCGTTGCGATCGACGGCGTCCGCTACATCGACGGGGCCGTGGTCAACGACGTGCCCGTCACCCGAGCGGTCGAGCTGGGGGCCACGACGGTCTACATCCTCCACGTCGGCGGCTTCGACCGACCCCGGCGCGAGCCCCGACGGCCCTTCGACATGGCCCTCCAGGCCTACTGGATCGGACGGCGGGCCCGGTTCCGTCGCGACATGGCCAGCCTGCCCACCCACGTGGAGGCGATCCTGCTCCCCACCGGCGCCGCCGCCGCCGGCCGCTTCAACGACTTCAGCCACTCCGCCGCGCTCATGTCGAGCGCGTACCAGGCCAGCCGCGCCCTGCTAGCCGAACGGGCCTCGGGGCGCGAGGCGAGCGACGGGGACGGCGGTGGCGCCCCGCATCCGACCCTGGTCGCACCCGACGGGACCGACGACAGCACGCAGAGTGAGGAATGAGCCGTTCGGCCCATGTAGGCCCGGCGAGGGGGCGCCGATGGAGTCGGGACACACCGTCACCGCGCTCCCGGGAACCGGGGTGGTGCACTCACATCACAGGGGAACACCCCGATGCTCAACCACCTCGACTTCATCACCGCCTACGTCCGGGCCCGCTTCGGCGACACCGAGAAGGGCGCCTCGCTCGTCGAGTACGCGCTGCTCGTGGCCCTCATCACCGTCGTCTGCATCGCGGCGGTGACCTTCATCGGCACCTCCGGCTCCGAGAAGCTCAACGAGGTCGGCTCCTCGATCAACAAGCCGTGATCGATCATCTGATCATCTGATCAGCACCGAACACCGGTGAAGGGGGCGGGCTCCGGCCCGCCCCCTTCGCTGTTCCCGGCGTCGGGGCCGGTGGCTCCGTCGCTCCGTCAGCAGCCGTAGGGTGGGCGACGATGAGCGACCAGCCGATCTCCCTCAGCCCGTCGGGCCCGCCCGAGACCGTGATCGAGGCCGAGCCCGACGCGCTGCTCGCCTCGCTGGCCTCCGCCCTCGAGCTCCCGGAGGTCGAACGGCGCGACGCGGTGGCCGCGGTGGTGGCCGCCCACCCCCGGTTCCTCGACGGGTGGGCCCGCCTCGGCCAGCTCGCTCGCGACGACGTCGAGGCCTACGCCGCGTTCCGGGTCGGCTACCACCGGGGCCTCGACCGCCTTCGCCAGTGCGGGTGGCGCGGCACCGGGTACGTGCGCTGGGACCACGCGGCCAACAGGGGCTTCCTGCGGGCCCTGCACGGCCTCGAGCAGGCCGCGACCCGCATCGGCGAGGCCGACGAGGCCGAGCGCTGCGCCCTCTTCCTCCGCCAGCTCGACCCGGCCTGGCCCCCCGTCGACCTCGACTGACGGTCCCGACGCCGAGCTGTCGCTCCGGTCCCGCCCGGCGCAGCCGCTGGGGTCTGGCGCAGCCCCAGGCGAAGCGAGCCGATCCAGCTTGCTGGTCGGCGAGCACGAGCGTCGCCGCCGGCGACACGACCAGCTCGAGCGAGAGGCTCCGCATCGAGCTCGAAACCTCACTCCTCGGAGAAGAAGACGGTGCGGGTCTCGGAGTAGAGGTCCATGGCGGCCAGGCCCAGCTCACGGCCGAGCCCGGAGCGCTTCATGCCCCCGAACGGCGTCTCGACGCGCACCGAGGAGTGGGAGTTCACCGAGAGGGTGCCGACGCGCAGGCGCCGGGCGACGCGGATGGCCCGCGGCGCGGACCCGGTCCACAGCGAGCCGCTGAGCCCGTAGTCGCTGTCGTTGGCGATGCGGATCGCGTCGGCCTCGTCGTCGAAGGGGATCACCGCGGCGACGGGCCCGAAGATCTCCTCCCGGGCGATGCGCATGTCGTTGTCCACCTCCGCGACGACGGCGGGGGAGAGGTAAAAGCCGGGCCGGTCGGGCACCTCGCCCCCACACACGAGGCGGGTCCCCTCGGCGGCGCCGAGGGCGAGGTAGTCGAGCGAGGTCTGACGCTGACCGGCCGAGATCATGGGGCCCACCTCGGTGGCGGGGTCGAGCGGTTCGCCCATGACCATGGCCTGGGTCGCGTCCGCGAAGGCGGCCACGAAGGCGTCGTAGGCCGGGCGCTCGACGAGGATGCGGCTGCGGGCGCAGCAGTCCTGGCCGGCGTTGGCGAACACCGAGGCGGTCGTGGCCGCCGCGGCCCGCGCGATGTCTGCGTCGGCGAAGACGACCGCCGCCGACTTGCCGCCGAGCTCGAGTGACACCCGGGTGATGGTGTCGGCCGACTGGCGCAAGATGTGGGCCCCGGTCGCCGTCTCGCCGGTGAAGCCGACCTTGGCGACCCGAGGGTCGGCCACGAGCAGGTCGCCGAGCACCGCACCGGGCCCGGCCAGCACGTGCACCGCCTCGGCCGGGACACCGGCGGTGACGAGGATGTCGCCCAGCGCCAGTGCGGTCAGCGGGGTGGCCGACGCCGGCTTCAAGATGATCGGGTTGCCGCAGGCGAGGGCGGGCGCCACCTTCCAGCAGGCGATGAGCAGAGGGAAGTTCCACGGCACGATGAGGGCGCACACCCCGACAGGTTCGCGGAGGGTGATGGCCAGCCCGGGGTCCATGATCGGGATCGTCGTGCCCAGGTGCTTGTTGGCGGCGCCGGCGTAGTACTCGAAGGTGCGGGCCGCGGCCTCGACCTCCCAGCGGGCGTCGCCGATCGGGTGCCCGGCACCGGTGGCCTCCAGCTCGGCCAGCGCCTCGGCCCGCTCGCGGAGGAGTGCGCTGACCCGGGCCAGCACCCGGCCCCGCTCGGTCGCGCTGGTACGGGGCCACGCCCCCTGGCCCTCGGCGAAGGCGGCGTGAGCACAGGTCAGGGCGACCTCGACGTCGGCCGGTCCAGCCCGGGCGACCTCGGCGAAGGGCTCTCCCGTCGCCGGCGCGACGAGGGTGGTCATCGCCCCGTCGCGGGCGCCACGGCGCTCGCCGGCGACGACGAGCTCGTCGGAGCGGAGGTCGGCGACGGGCATGGCGGGCTCCTGGGGCGAGGCGGGGGTGCAGGTCGGCGGGCCCCGGAGACCTCCGAGCGAGCGTCGGGTCGGCCGAGACGCGGGTCGGGCGGGCGGTGTCCTCCACCGGTGCGGGGAGCGAGCATCATAGGGTCGACCTCGCGCCGAGCGGCGTGGGCCACTGCACCGCGCGAGGAGAGCCGATGGGCCGGTTGGAGGGAAAGGTCGTCCTGATCACGGGCGCGGCGGGAGGGATGGGCCGGGTGGCGGCCGAGATGTTCGCCGCCGAAGGGGCGAGGATCGCGGCGGTGGACCTCGCCGGCTGCGAGGAGACCGCTGTCGCCGTCGCGGCCGCCGGCGGTGAGGCGCTCTCGCTGACTGCCGATGTCACCGACGCCCCCACCGTCGACGCCGCGGTGGCGGCGACGGTTCAGGCCTTCGGCGCCCTGCACGTCCTCTACAACAACGCCGGGGTCAGCCTCCCCGACGACGGCGGCCCGACCACCACGCCCGAGGCGACGTGGGAGACCACCATGGCCGTCAACGTCACCGGCTTGTGGCGCTGCTGTCGCGCCGGGATCCCGGCCCTGCTCGACTCCGGCGGGGGGTCGATCATCAACGTGGCCAGCTTCGTCGCCCACCTGGGCGCGGCCACCCCGCAGCTCGCGTACACCACGTCGAAGGGCGCAGTGCTGGCCATGACCCGCGAGATCGCGGTCATCTACGCCCGCCGGGGCATCCGGGCCAACGCCCTGTGCCCGGGTCCGGTGCTGACCCCGCTCCTCGCCAAGTACCTCTCCGACGACGAGGAGCGCCAGCGCCGCCTGGTGCACATCCCCATGGGCCGCTTCGGCGAGGCGGCCGAGATGGTGCAGGGCGCTCTGTTCCTGGCCTCCGACGAGTCGTCCTACATGACCGGCCAGTCGCTGCTCATCGACGGCGGCATCACCGCGGCCTACACGACCCCCGACCGCAGCGCCGACGCGCCGGTCGCCACGCCGTTCGACACGACCCCGAGCGAGAGGTTCGCGTGACCGCGATGGCTGAGGCCCCCGGGATCATCACCACCGCCGCCCTGCACCAGATGGTGGTCGACGACGCGGTCGACACCGTCCTCGTGTGCTTCCCGGACCTGCAGGGCCGGCTCATGGGCAAGCGCGTCACGGGCCGGTACTTCTGCGACCACGTCCTCGAGGGCACCATCGAGGTCTGCGACTACCTGCTCGCCGTCGACGTCGACATGACCCCGCAGCCGGGCTACACCTTCGCCAGCTGGGACACCGGCTACGGCGACATGTCGGCCGTGCCCGACCTGGCCACCCTCCGCCTGGTGCCGTGGATCCCGGCCACGGCCCTGGTGATCTGCGACCTGGTGGCCGAGGGCGGCACCGAGCCGGTTGAGGTCTCGCCCCGGCAGATCCTGCGTCGCCAGCTGGCGCGGGCCGCCGCCCACGGGCTCACCGTCAACATCGGCGCCGAGCTCGAGTTCTTCCTCTTCCGCGACACGTTCGAGGAGGCCCGTGCCGCCGGCTACAAGGGCCTGCGCCCCCACTCGGACTGGATCGAGGACTACCACATCCTCCAGACGACACGGGACGAGTACCTCATCCGCCAGATCCGCAACGGCATGGACGCGGCAGGGGTGCCGGTGGAGTTCTCCAAGGGTGAGGCCGGCCACGGACAGCACGAGATCAACCTCGTCTACGCCGAGGCCCTGGAGATGGCCGACCGCCACGCCATCTACAAGAACGGGGCCAAGGAGATCGCCGCCGCCAACGACCGCTCGCTGACGTTCATGGCCAAGTGGTCGATGGACGACGTGGGGTCGTCGTGCCACATCCACTCATCGGTGTGGGCCGACGGGGGCGCCACCTCCCTCGCCGAGGTCGAGGGCGACGCCCGGGCCCTGTCGCCCACGGTGCGGAGCTGGCTCGGCGGGCTGGTGGCCGCGTCGCGCGAGCTGACCTGGCTCTTCGCCCCGACGGTGAACTCCTACAAGCGGTTCCAGCCCGACTCGTGGGCGCCGACGGCGATCGCCTGGGGCGACGACAACCGCACCTGCGGCCTGCGCGTCGTGGGCCACGGTGCCCACCGGCGGGTCGAGTCCCGCATCCCCGGGGCCGACGTCAACCCCTACCTGGCCTACGCCGGGGTGATCGCGGCGGGGCTGCACGGCATCGAGAACGAGCTCGACCCGGGTCCGGCCTTCGAGGGCAACGCATACGAGGCCACCGACGTCCCCCGCATCCCCTCCACGCTGGTGGAGGCGATCGACCTGTTCGACGCTTCGGCCATCGCCCGGGCCGCCTTCGGCGACGACGTGCACCACCACCTGCTCAACACCGCCCGCCAGGAGTGGCTGGCCTCCAACCGCACCGTCACCGACTGGGAGCTGGTGCGCGGCTTCGAGCGCCTGTGAGCGCCGCGGTCGGCTCCCGCACGAGCATCGCTCGGTCGGCACACCCATGACCTCGACGCTCCCCCTCCCGGCACCGGAGCCCGCCCCCCGACGCGAGGGCGCCGCGCTGGCCGCCACCGTCGGCGCCCCGCTGGTGGCCGTGACCGGGCGCATCATCCCGGCCGAGCGCGTCGAGCGCTCGCTCGAACCCCAGGCCGCCATCGCCTCCTACTACCTGGAGGCGCTGGGTCGGGCGGGTGCCGTGGGGGCGGTGCTGCTGCCGTGCGCCACCGATGACGACGCGGCCCAGGACCTGATGGGCCGCTTCGACGGACTGGTCCTGACGGGAGGCGAGGACCTCGACCCCTCGTCCTACGGCGAGGACCCGGTGCCCGAGACCTACGGCTGCGACGCGGCGGTCGACGGGTGGGAGGCGGCGCTGTACCGCGCCGCGGTCGAGTTGGGTCGCCCGGTCTTGGCCATCTGCCGCGGCCACCAGCTGCTCAACGTGGCCCACGGGGGCGCCCTCGACCAGCACATCACCGGGCTCGGCGGCAAGGTCGCCCACGGCATCCCGTTGGGTGGCGGCGGCTCCGACGTCGAGATGGCGGTCGAGCCCGACTCGCGCCTGGCCGTGGCCCTCGGGGGCGAGCTGAACCCTGTGGTGCGGTGCCACCACCACCAAGCCGTGGACCGGGTCGGTGACGGCCTGCGGGTCGTGGCCACCGCCCCCGACGGCACCGTCGAGGGCCTCGAGCCCGAGGGCGACGGATGGGTCGTCAGCGTCCAGTGGCACCCCGAGGACTCGGCCATGCGCGACCCCGTCCAGCAGCGCCTCTTCGCCGCCTTCGCCCAGTCCTGCCGCGACGCTCAGTCCGCCCGCGCCCGAGACTGACGCGATCCCTTCCGGCCCGGCGGGGCAGCGTGAGCTGCCTGAGCCGGCGGGAACGGTGGGTGGGGCCGGACGCGACCCTCTCCGTGTCCCTGGACCGATGGCGGGTACGGTCGGGGGATGGCTGCACCTGGAGGCTCAGGACCGATCGGACCGTTCCCCGAGGGGGTGGGCGACGACGACGACGCCCGGGCCGACTACGACAAGCTCCGGCGTCGGGTGCTGTGGAGCTTCCCCTACGGCCTCTACGTGCTCGGCAGCCGCGACGGCGAGCGCCGCAACCTCATGACCATCAACTGGGTCACCCAGGTGAGCTCTGAGCCCAAGCTGGTGGCCGTCGGCATCGAGAAGCCGGCCTTCACCCACGAGCTGGTGACCGCCGGCGGGGCCTTCAGCGTGAACACGCTCTCGCGGGAGGACCGGGCCATCGTCCGCAAGTTCACCAAGCCCGTCGAGGTCGACACCGAGGCCATGACCCTGAACGGCTTCGCCTTCCACGCCGGCGCCACCGGGGTGCCGATCCTCGACCAGGCTCCGGCCTACGTCGACTGCGAGGTGCGCCAAGCGGTCGACTGCGGAGGCCACACCCTGTTCATCGGCGAGGTCGTCGACGCCCGGTTCCAGCGCCCCGAGGACACCGAGGTGCTCCGCATGGAGGACACCCGCATGTCCTACGGCGGCTGAGAGGGCGCTCCGGTGGGGAACGGACCCACCCCCGGGGTCCTGCGGTTCTCCTACGGGATCATGGGGTCGGGGAAGTCCACCGTCGCCCTGCAGGTGCACCACAACCTCACCCGTCGGGGCCTGAAGGGCGTCCTTTGCACCCTGTTCGACCGCGATGGCACCGCCGTGTCGAGCCGCCTCGGGGTGTCGCGCCCGGCGGTGGAGGTGACCGGGGACGTCGACCTGCTGGTGATGGCCCGGGCCCACGTCGCCGCCGAGGGCGGCCTCGACTTCCTCGTCTGCGACGAGGTCCAGTTCTACGCCGAGGCCCAGATCGACCAGCTGGGGGCGGTGGTCGACGAGCTGGGCGCGGACGTGTTCGCCTTCGGGCTGCTCACCGACTTCCGGGGCCTGCTCTTCGACGGCACCCGGCGCATGCTGGAGGTGGCCGACGAGCACGTCGCTCTCAGCGTCGAGGCCCGGTGCTGGTGCGGGCGCCGGGCCACCCACAACGCTCGCCTCGTGAACGGGGCTGTGACCCGCGAGGGCGCGACGGTGGTCATCGGCGACACGGAGGCCCCCGAGACCCCGCTGTTCGGCGATGTGGTCACCTACGAGCTGCTGTGCCGGCGCCACTACGGCGCCGGTGAGCTCGGCTGAGCGGCCGGCGTCCTGTGCCGTGCCCCTCCGTGCGGTGCCGACTCGTGCCGTGTCGATCCGTGTGCCGAGCTTCGCCCGCACCGGCACCGCCGCCAGCGAATCGACAGCGAATCGCCATCCGAGCCGGCGCCCGGACCCGGTGGCGCGCCTCGTCCCGTACGCTCGGCGCCCATGACGAACGGCTCGGCAGACCACGCCCCCGGCCCCGTGCAGCTCCCGGCGAAGGGCGTGCCGGCCGACGAGCTGCTGGCCCGCATCGATGAGGCCCGCGCCGGTGACCTCGATTGGCGGGGCGGGCGGGCCTTCAGCCTCGTCTACAACTCCGGGGAACCCGACCACGAGGCTCTGCTGCACCAGGTCGCCGACCGCTACCTGCACGAGAACGCCCTCAACCCCTTCCGGTACCCGAGCCTGCTCCAGATGGAGCTCGACCTGGTGTCCATGGGCGGCGCCCTCCTCGGCACCGGCCCCGACTGCGGGGCGGTGACATCGGGCGGCAGCACCAGCATCTTCTGCGCGGTGCACGTCGCCCGCGACCACGCCCGCCAGGAGCGCGGCATCGCCGAACCTCAGATCGTCACCCCGTTCACCGCCCACCCTGCGTTCGGGAAGGCCTGTGGCTACCTCGACGTCGAGCACGTGTCGGTCCCCGTCGGCGCCGACGGCCGCGTCGACCCGGTGGCGATGGCGGCGGCGATCACCGACCGGACGGCGATGGTCGTGGCCTCGGCGCCGAACTACCCGTTCGGGGTCATCGATCCCGTGCCCGAGATCGCCGCCGCCGCCGCCGAGCGCGGGGTGCTCTGCCACGTCGATGCCTGCCTGGGCGGTTTCTTGTTGCCCTTCTGGGAGCAGCTGGGCGAGCCGGTGCCGCCCTGGGACTTCGGGGTCCAGGGGGTCACGTCTATGTCGGCTGACATCCACAAGTACGGCTACGCCTTCAAGGGCGCGTCGCTGGTGCTGTACCGGAGCCGAGACCTGCTGCGGTTCCAGCACTTCTGGTACGACTCGTGGCCCGGTGGCCTCTACGCCTCCTCCACCCCGGCCGGCACCCGCCCCGCCCCGCCGATCGCGGGGGCGTGGGCGGCCATGATGCACTTGGGCCAGGAGGGCTTCTCGCGCCTGACGGGCCAGGTGCGCGAGGCCCACCATGCGTTCCTCGCCGGCATCGACGGCATCGCTGGCGCGGTGGTCGACCCGGTCCCGGAGGTTCCCGTGTTCCAGGTGACCACGCCCGGTCGCGCCCTCGATGCGGTGGGCGACGCCATGGACGCCCGGGGCTGGAACCTCGACCGCCAGCAGGGCGGCCTGCACGTGATGCTCTCGCCGTACCACCTCCAGGTCCTCGACGCCTTCGTCGAGGACCTTGCCGCCGCGGTGGCCTCGGTGCCGGGCGGCGGGGCGACCGACGCGGACTCGTCGACATCGACCTACGGCGGCATCGCCTGACGGTGCCGGACTGGCCGGGCCGGATCCGATCGGGCGACGGCCCCGTCGTCGGGGCGGTGTTGTGTGGCGGGGCCAGCCGGCGCATGGGGCGTGACAAGGCGCTCATCGAGGTCGACGGGCAGGCGCTGGCCGCCCGGGTCGCCGCCGCGCTGCGAGCAGGGGGCTGCGGAGAGGTGCTGGCCGTCGGCGGCGACCACGCCGCGCTGGCCGGCCTCGGCCTCTTGCCGGTCGCCGACCGGTGGCCGAGCGAGGGGCCGCTGGGCGGACTGGCCACCGCCCTCGCCGCCGCTCTCACCACCGACCCGGGCTCGGTGCTGGTGATCGCCCCCTGCGACCTCGTGCGGCCCTCGTCGACGTCGACGGTCGCGCTCCTCGACGCCCTCGCGGCGGCCGAGCCGGCGGTCGATGGGGCCGTCCCCCTCGTCGACGGCCGTCCGCAGTGGATCCACTCGGCGTGGCGGGCGGAACCGGGTCTGGCCGCGTCGGTCGCCGGCCTCGTCGAGCGGGGCGCCCGGCGCCTCTCCACGGTCGGCGAGGTGACGACCGTCGTGGCCGTCGGGGGCGTGGGGCCCTCCGCGCTCCTCGACGCGGATGTCCCCGCTGACCTCGAGCGGCCGCAGCCATAGGTGGATCGCCTGGGCCGCGGTCTTCGACGCCGGCGCGCTGCCCAGTGCGGGAGGACGGCCCCGGCCTGTCGCGGTCAGGCACCAGGGCTGGCGTTGCACCGCGGCAGAACGGAGGAGCCACGGAGGCGCCGGGAGGCGGTCGACGGGCGAGGCCAGAGATCGGACCGCGACGCCCGAAGGCGAACGGCGCCTGGCCCCGCCACCGGGGGTGCCACGCATCGGACGCCGGTGACGGAGCGTGCGAGTCCGGTCGCAGGAGACCGGTACCATGTGGCGGTTCCCGTCAGGAGAGGTGCACCGTGGACGTGCCCGAGGTCGACATCGCCACCTTCGCCGAGCGTCACGCCGAGGGTTCTCCCGTCATCGATGTGCGCGAACCCGACGAGTACGCCGAGGGCCACGTGCCCGGGGCGGTACTGATCCCGCTGGGCGAGGTGGCCGACCGGTCCGGCGAGGTCCCGACCGGTGCGACCGTTTACCTGATCTGCGCCAAGGGTGGTCGCAGCATGCGGGCGGCGGAGCACCTCGCCACCGACGGCCGCGACGTGGTGAACGTGGCCGGGGGCACCACGGGTTGGATCGACGCCGGGCTCCCCACCGTCGCCGGTGATCGGCCGAGCTAGGTGGGGATGAAGCGGGGGAGGTCAGGTGCGTCTGATGACGGTCGTGACGTCCCGCCCACCGACGCCCGGTGGGTCGACGACGACGACGCCCTGGCCGAGGTGGTGGAGGCCATGGCGTCTGCCGATCGCTACGCCGTCGACACCGAGTTCCACCGGGAGCGGACGTACTTCCCACAGGTGGCGCTGATCCAGATCGCGTGGGCCGACCAGATCGTCCTGATCGATCCCCTGGCGCTCGACCTGCGCTCCCTCGCCGAGGTCTTCGCCGGGCCCGGCGTGGCCGTCATGCACGCCGCCAGCCAGGACATCGAGGTCTTCGAACAGGCCGTCGGCTCAGTGCCGTCCCGGTTGTTCGACACCCAGATCGGGGCCGGGTTCCTCGGCTACGGCACGCCGTCGCTCACCGCCCTCGTCGAGGGTGAGCTGGGGTTCCGCCTGCCGAAGGGTGACCGGCTCACCGACTGGCTGCGGCGCCCGCTCGACGAGCGCCAGAAGTCCTACGCCGCGTCCGACGTCGCCCACCTGCTCGCGGTCCACGACCGCCTGGCGGCCCGGCTCACCGACGAGGGTCGCACGGAGTGGGCGGCCGCCGAGAGCGAGGCCCAGCGCGTGTGGCGGCCGCGACGTGAGCCCGACCTGGCCTACCTGCGGATCAAGGAGGCCCGCCAGCTGCGCGGCAAGGCCCTCGGCGTGGTCCGGGCGGTGGCGGCGTGGCGTGAGCGCCGGGCCGCCGAGATCGACGTGCCGGTCCGCCACGTGCTGGCCGACCTGGCGGTCGTCAGCGTCTCAAACCGGAGCCCCACCGACGTGGCCGACCTGAAGGGCATCCGGGGCCTCGACGACCGCATGCGCCGGGGAACCCTGGCCGAGCAGCTGGTCGAGGCTGTGGCCGAGGGACTCAGCGACGGCCCTCCGCCCCGTGCCGCGCGCACCAACGACCAGGAGCTCGACCGGAAGCTGCGCCCCGCGGTGTCGCTGGTGTCGGCCTGGGTCGCCCAGCTGGGTCGTACCCACCGCATCGACACCGCCATCCTGGCCACGCGGTCCGACATCGAGGACTTCCTCGTCGACGGCGCCGGCCGCCTCGCCGACGGCTGGCGCGGTGACCTCGTCGGCGATCCCGTACGAGACCTGGTCGACGGACGCGCCGCGCTGGCCTTCGACGGCGACAACCTGGTGCTCGAACCCCGCCGCTGAGGCCAGCCTGAGGCGAGCGCGTGCCGGCCGATCGGGCCCTCCCCCGTACCGGTCGCGATCGGCGTCGCTCCGGCGACGGTTTCCGCGACCACTTCGGGTCGTCCCCCGTACCGGTCGCGATCCGCGTGGCCGCCCTCGCCGCTCAGTCGGCCGGACGCAGGACGACGGCGGAGTCGGAGCCCAGCACGCCGGAGAAGGGCTCGCCCTCGCCCCGGCCGTCGCTGGCCACCTCGACCACCAGGTCAGCACCGAACCCGGTGTCGACGGGCTCGGCGGCGAAGCTGACCGCCACCACCCGTCGATCCGCACCGTCGGTGCGCTCCCACGCCAGGACCCCCTCGCCGGCCTCGACGACGCGCTGGGCGCCGGCGGTGAGCGCCGGCGACGCCTTGCGGGCCGCCAGCAGGCGCCGGTAGAGGTGCAGGATGGAGGCGGGGTCGGACCGTTGGGACTCGGCATCGCCGCCCGCCGTCGCCTCCGGTGGCCACGGCAGCCACGGGTCCGTCATGCCCCACCCGTGGTCGGGTGCGGGGGTCCAGGGGATCGGGGCTCGGCAACCGTCGCGGCCACCGGGGTCGACCACCCGGTCGGGGGCCACGACGGCATCGGTGAGGCCCAGCTCCTCACCGGCGTAGAGGAAGGCGGTGCCCCGCAGCCCCAGCACCAGGAACGCCGCGGCGCGGGCTCGGGACTCGGAGCCGCCGTAGCGGGTGCGGTGGCGCAGGTTGTCGTGGTTCGAGAGCACCCAGCTGGGCCAGCCGACCGGCTCGATCAGGGCCTCGACCTCGGCGACGCGGGCTCGCCATGAGGTCGCGTCCCACGGGGCGTAGAGCGGTGGGAAGTTGAACGAGAGGTGCAGGCCGCGCCCGTCGTCGTAGTACTGCGCCACCAGCGAGGTGTCGAGCAGGTAGACCTCGCCCACCATCATGCGGTCGCCGTCGTAGGAGTCGAGCAGGTCGCGGAGCTTCCGCACCCGGGGCAACGTCACCTCGGGCACGTGGTTCAGCCCCGAGTGGGGGATGGGGAGCATCTCGGGGGCGTCGTCAGGCAGGCCTGGCGCCTTGCCGATGGCGTGGAGCACGTCGGCCCGGATGCCGTCGACGCCGCGGTCGAGCCAGAACCGCAGCACGTCGTGCATGGCCGACTCGAGCTCAGGATGGTCCCAGCTCACGTCGGGCTGGGTGGGCAGGAACAGGTGCAGGTACCACTGCCCGGTGGCCTCGTCGAGGGTCCAGGCCGGCTCCGCGTCCGAGAAGCTCGCCACCCAGTTGTTGGGCGGGCCGCCGTCGGGAGTCGGGTCGCGCCACACGTACCAATCGCGGTGCGGGTCGTCCCGGTCCGAGCGGGCGGCCTCGAACCACGGGTGGCGGTCCGAGGTGTGGTTCGGGACCCAGTCGACGACCACCCGGATGTCGCGCTGGTGGCAGTCGGCGACGAGGCGGTCGAAGTCCTCGAGGGTGCCGAAGAGAGGGTCGACGTCGCAGTGGTCGCTGACGTCGTAGCCGAAGTCGTCCATGGGTGACCGGTAGAACGGTGAGAGCCAGATGGCGTCGACGCCGAGCCAGGAGAGGTGGTCGAGATGCTGGCGGATGCCCTCGAGGTCGCCCACGCCGTCGCCGTTCGCATCGGCGAAGGAGCGGGGGTAGATCTGGTAGACGACCGCGTCCTGCCACCAGGGTCGGTCGCCGGGGGCCGGGCGGTCGGGAGGCACGGGCGCGGACCCTACCGGCCTCGACCGGGCCGGTGGCGCGCCCGTCGGGCACCGAGGTGGCCCCCGGCGCCGAGGGTGGAGATGCGGTGTCGGGTGGGTCCATCGGTACACTGACGTTCCTGGATTGACCAAGACTGACGCTGGAGAGGCCTGTGAAGAAGGGTCGGCACCGCCGCTTTGAAGAGGCCCGCGCACTGAAGCGCACCACCGAGCCCTCCTACGAGGAGATCGCCGAGCGCGCCAGCGAGCAGGCGTGCCCCGAGTGCGGCGCCGGTCCGGGCCACGACCACGCCAGCTGGTGCCTGGTCCCCGAGGCCCCGGCGGTCGAGGCCGAGGAGCCCTGGGGCTGACCCACCGGAGCTCGCCGGGCCGATCCGTGCCCCCGGCACCACCCGCCAACCTCGCCGTCGACCCCCTCGACGCGCCCCCCGAGACGACAGAGACCCTTGTGACCACCGTTCCCACCTCCATCCGCAACGTCGCCCTCGTGGCCCACGTCGACCACGGCAAGACGACCCTCGTCGACGCCCTGCTCCGGGGCTCGGGTGTGTTCCACGCCCACCAGGACCTCGTCGACCGTGTGATGGACTCCAACGACCAGGAGCGCGAGCGGGGCATCACCATCTTGGCCAAGGCCGCTTCGGTGCGGTGGGGCGACGTGAAGATCAACCTCGTCGACACCCCCGGCCACGCCGACTTCGGTGGCGAGGTCGAGCGAGCCCTGGCCCTCGTCGACGGCGTGCTGCTGCTCGTCGACGCGGCTGAGGGGCCTCTACCCCAGACCCGCTACGTGCTCTCCAAGACCCTGGCCCTGCGCCTCCCGACGGTGCTGGTCATCAACAAGGTCGACCGCCACGACGCCCGGCCCGACGAGGTCCTCTCGGAGGTCGAGGAGCTGTTCCTCGACCTGGCCGCCGATGCCGACGACATCGACTTCCCGATCCTCTCCGCCGTCGCGCGCGAGGGCCGGGCCATGACCGGCATCAGCATGCCGGGCCCTGACGCGGACCTCACCCCGCTGCTCGAAGCCATCGTCGCGACGATCCCGGCCACCGCCGGCGATCGCGACGCTCCACTGCAGGCCATCGTCACCAACCTCGACGCGTCGGACTACCTGGGCCGCCTGGCGGTGGGCCGCGTGGTGCGAGGCACGATGCGCAAGGACGATCAGGTGGCGCTGCTCGACGAGGAGGTCGCGGAGGGCGCGCCGGCGGTGACCCGCAAGCCTTCGGCCCTGCTCGGCTTCGAGGGCATCGGCCGGGTCGATGTCGACACCCGCATCGCCGGTGACCTGTTCGTCATCGGCGGCTTCCCCGAGGTCGAGATCGGTGACACGTTCGCCGATCCGGCCCAGCCCGAGGCCCTGCCCCGCCTCAGCGTCGACGAGCCGGTGCTGCGCATGACCTTCGGCGTCAACACCTCGCCCCTGGCCGGTCAGGTCGGCAAGTTCGTCACGTCCCGTCAGCTCAAGGAGCGCCTCGACCGCGAGGTCCTCGGCAACGTGTCGATCAAGGTCAACGAGACCGACACCCCCGACGTCATCGAGGTCGCCGGGCGCGGTGAGCTCCAGCTGGCGGTGCTCATCGAGTCGATGCGTCGCGAGGGCTACGAGATGCAGGTCAGCCGACCGGAAGTGGTCGTCAAGGAGATCAACGGCCGTCGCCACGAACCCCTCGAACGTGGTGTGGTCGACGTGCCCAACGAGCACGTCGGCACCATCACCCAGGCCCTGGCGCCGCGCAAGGGCCGGGTCACCGACCTGGCTCCGGGCGACACCAACCGCACCATCGTCACCTTCGAGGCTCCGGCCCGCGGTCTGGTGGGCTTCCGCGGCCAGCTCCTCACCGCCACGCGGGGCACGGCCCTGCTCCACACCCACCACGTGGGCTGGATGGACTGGGTCGGTGAGCTGCCCCATCGCCTGGGCGGCGCGATGCTGGCCGATCGCAAGGGTCCGACCACGGCCCACGCCCTCGACAACCTGCAGCTGCGCGGTGAGCTGTTCGTCGGTCCCGGCGTCACGGTCTATGAGGGCATGGTGATCGGTGAGGGCGCCCGCGGCGCCGACATGGTCGTCAACGCCGTGCGCGAGAAGCAGCAGACCAACATCCGCACCCACAGCCACGACGACGCGGCCAAGCTGTCGCCGCCCAAGACCCACACCCTCGAGACGGCCATCGAGTGGATCGCCGATGACGAGCTGGTCGAGGTCACGCCCGACGCCATCCGCATCCGCAAGCGGATCCTGGCCGAGCCCGACCGCCGTCGGGCCCACAAGAAGGGCGCCACCGTCACCGTCTGACGGCGCGGCTCGGCCCTCGCCCTGGTTGAGCGGCGGAAGGGGAGGGGACCCCCCGATCGGCGGCGCCAGGCGAGCCGTGGCTGCCGAGCGGGTGTGGGAGGGTGCGTCGATGCAGGAGAGAGGCGGAGCGAGGGCCGTCGTCCTGGTGATCCTGGGCGTCGTTGCCGCCCTGGCCGTTGCCGGGGCCGCAGTGCTCGTGCTGCGCGGGGACGGGGACCGCGACCCCTCGGACCCGCCGGCTGAGGCCCCGGACGAGGCCGGCGCTCGCCAAGCGGCGATGGACTTCGTCGACGCGGTCAACGAGGGCAGGCCCGGCGGCGGGGGCACGGTGCAGCCGGCGGCGGAGGTCGACGGGGAGTTCCTCGTCGCCCTGGACGGTCTGGGCGGGGTCACCCTCACCGCCGCGGTCGACGAGGTCCGCGTGGAGGGCGACGAGGCCACGGCACAGCTCATGGCGGACTGGACGATCGGCGGCACCACGTGGAGCTCGACCGGGACCCTCGCCCTGGAACGGGGAGCCGCGGAGGCGACGGGCCCCGAGGGGTGGCGGGCTCGGTGGAGCCTGGCCGCCCTGGACTCGCGGCTCGGGCCCGGAGACCTCCTCTCGGCGGAGCGCACCGTGCCGGAACGCGGGACCGTCATCGACGGGACGGGCGCGTCGCTCTTCGAGCGGACGTCTGTCGTGACCGTCGGGATCGAGCCCCGCCGGGTGACCGACCTCGCCGTCCTGACCGCGGATCTGGCCCGCCTGCTCGACGTCGACGCCGCCGAGCTGACGGCCCGGGTCGAAGCCGCGGCCGAGGATGCCTTCGTTCAGGTGATCACCCTCCGAGAAGCGGACTACGCGCCGCTCCGCGACCAGCTGCAGCCCTTGCCGGGTGCCGTCTTCCGGCGCGAGGAGCAGGACCTGGCCCGCTCGCGGGACTTCGCCCGGCCGTTGCTGGGCCGGGTCGTGCCCGCCACCGAGGAAGCCATCGCCGCGTCCGAGGGGCGCCTCCGCCCCGGCGACCTGACCGGCGAGGGCGGGGTCCAGGAGACCTACGACGAACGCCTGGGCGGAACGCCCGGGCTCGTCGTCAGGGTCACCCGGGCCGCCACCGAGGGACCCGACGCGGAGGACCCCTCCGGTACGGGTCCGCCCGACAGCGGTACCGACGACCCGGGCGACGGCACGACGGAGCCGGGCGACGGTGCGGCCGAGCCCGTGGTCGAGGACCTTGAAGAGGTGCCGGCGGTGGCGGGCCAGGACGTGGTCACCACCCTCGACGTGGCCGTGCAGGAGGCGGCCGAGGCCGCGCTCAGCGACGAGGACCGGCTCAGCTCGCTCGTGGCCGTGCGGGTGAGCACCGGCGATGTGCTCGCCGTGGCCAACCGCAACGGAGGCGCCTTCGACTACGGGTCGCGGGCCGAGGTGCCACCCGGGTCGACGTTCAAGGTCGTCTCCACCCTCGCCCTCCTGCGTCGCGGTGTCACCCCTGACCAGACGGTGCCCTGCCCGGCGACCGCCGAGGTCGGGGGGCGCAGCTTCAAGAACGCCGGAGACTTCGAGCTCGGGGAGGTGCCCTTCCGCACCGACTTCGCCCGCTCGTGCAACACCGCGTTCGTGGCTCTGTCCTCGCAGCTGGAGCCCGACGACCTCGCCGAGGCCGGTGCCGCGTTCGGCCTGGGCGCCGAGTGGGGGATCGGCGTCCCGTCGTTCACCGGGTCGGTCCCCGTCACCGAGGGGCCGGTCGACGCCGCCGCGTCGACCATCGGCCAGGGACGGCTGCTCGCCAGCCCGCTGAGCCTGGCCGGCGTGGGCGCCACGGTGGCCGCCGGTCGCTGGAAGGCCCCGACGTTGGTGGTCGAGCCGCCGGTCGCAGAGCCGCCGGCCGAGGTGCCGCTCGGCCCGGGCGAGGCCGAGACCCTCCGCGCCCTCATGGCCGCAGTGGTCATCGAGGGCAGCGGTTCGGCCCTCCAGGGCGTGCCGGGGCCCCCGGTGGCGGCCAAGACCGGCACTGCCGAGTTCGGTGAAGAGGACCCGCCTCGCGCCCACGCCTGGATCATCGGCTACCAGGCCGACGTGGCCTTCGCCGTGTTCGTCGAGGGCGGTGAGTCCGGCAGCGACGTGGCCGGCCCGCTGGCCGCCCGCTTCCTCACCACCCTCAACGGCGGCTGAGCTCAGCCCGCCCCGACGCCACCCTGAACCGCCGAAACTGCGTACATGAGTCGCGCCCGGCGCGACTCATGTACGCAATTTCAGGTCAGGGGCGACCCAACCCGGGTGCCGCGTGGGTGTCCATCACTGACTGATAGCATTGAAGGGTGGCATCGACCCGTACGACCTTCACGCTCGATGACGAGCTGGCGGTCCGGGCCCGTCAGCTCGAGATCAACATCTCGGCGGCCGCGCGTGAGGGAGTCGCGGCCGCCGTGCGCGCCGCGTTGGCGCAGTCGGATCGGGCCGCCTACGAACGACAGCCTGAACGCCCCGACCCGTTCTGGTCCGAGGCTGAGGCGTGGAGCCAAGAGTGACGCGAGGCGAGATCTGGAGCGCGCGGGTCGGCCGCAAGCAGCGGCCAGTCCTGGTGCTGACGCGGCCCGAGGTGCTCGACGTGCGCGACCTCGTCACTGTCGCCGAGGTCACCACGTCGATTCGTGGGATCGCCGCCGAGGTCGCCGTCGATGACGACGAGGTCGCACTCGACCAGGCATCGGTGATCAACTGCGACGGCCTTCACACGGTCGCCCAGTCGTCGCTCACCGGCTATGTCGGAGAGGTCAGCGGCGACACCATGGGCAAGGTCTGCTCCGCGATCAACCACGCCCTCGGCTGCTGAGGTTCGCGTCCGGCGCCGCTCAGAACCGCCGCCGGGTACTGCGGGTCCCCGATGGGTGACGTTGACGCCGATGTGGCCGAGCACCAGCGGACTCTGGCCGACCCCTCTCACGTCCGCGATGACGCCAGATCTTCAGCTCGTTGTCGGGCAGGTGGACGGCGAACCGGCCGCCGGGAGACGCTCCTTCCAGCAGTCGACGAAGGTCGTCCTCGAACCGGCCCCAGCCGTGACCGGAACAGATGCGGTGCGGTGGACGACATCGAGAGGGTCTCGGCCACCAGGTCGTCGGTCGAACGCTCCAGTACTCGTCCGTCGGGGACGACGATGACCTCAGGCCCGACGAACCCTGCGTCGCGAAACACGGCACCCTCGTCGTCGAGTGAGCTGTTCCGCACGGAAGCACCGGCCCGGCGATCATCGCCGAGGTAGGTCTGCCGGAGCTCGTCGAATCGTTCCCTCGGAGGAGCGGGCAGGTCCGGTCCGGGCGCCGGTCCGTCCTGGTGGCCGCTGTCGACGTGGACGACAACCCCACCCGAGTCGAGCATCCCGCGGACCAAGGATGCATCCCACTCCCAATCACGCCACTCTCCCGACACCCCAACGAACCTGCCCCTGTCTTCGGCTGCCCCGCAAGTACCGATCGGTGGGGTCCCATCTCGGAGCCGATGACCGGCGTGGTGAAGCGGTGATGGGGGTCGCTTTCGCATACACCCGCCTGCGAGTGATGGTTGCCCGGTGAGTGGCGTCAGATGGCCACGTGGTCGGCGACGGCGAGCAGTTCGTGTCCGACGGGCTGCAGGTCGATCTTGGTGGCCAGCAGCCCGGTCGAGACGCGCTCGACCACGCCCCACTCCCAGATGGTAGTCGGGTCGAGGCCGGAGCGAGACCCGAGCCACCGGGCACGCTCGTACGGGTCACCCTCGAGCAGCTCGAGGGGGTCCTCTCGCATGAGGACGCCCAGGTCGTACTCGGCCTCGGCGAGCAGGCCGTCGGGGTCCACGAGCTTGAACCCGTCCCCGGCCTTCAGAGCGTTCCACTGGTGGACGTCACCGTGCACCAGCACGGCGCGCTCATCATCGTGGGCGGCGATCCGACGAGCCGCGCAAGCGAGCGCGTGATCGATGGCGCGCTCGGTGCAGGGGCGGTCGAGCTCGTCCCACATCGAGGTGATCGAATCGACCAGCCACCGACCCTTCTCGGCGCCGGTGGGCAGACCGGAACCCGGAGCCGGGCGCCACACCCGCGCTGCGGTCGAGCACAGGATCTCGAGCCGTCGTCGGAACGGCAGGGCGAGGTCGTGCAGCGACGGTCCGAGTCGATCGAGGAGCAAGGCGCCCCGCTCCACGTCGTCCCGCAATAGCCGTACGCAGCCGCCACCGTCAGCGATGCGCAGGACGGTGATCTCGTTGTGGGAGGCGTCGCCGGTCGCGTCGCGGGCCTGGGGCACGAGCACCTTCAGAACGGCGGGGGAGCCGTCATCGAGCGTGGCGGCGGCGACGAACGCCTCGGTCCCATCGACGTACGGTCGACCAACGGCGAGGGACCAGTCCCGCTCGAGGTCGGCGATCAGCGCAGGCAGGCCCTCGAGCCACTGGGTGGCCCCCGCGGCGAGGGCCTTGTTGCGCACGACGGCAGGGATGTCGATCACGCGATGATGCCCCGGACCGCGAGGAGGGGCTCGATCAGGCCCGGGTCGCCCTCAGCCTGGAGGTCCCCGCGAGTGACGGGCAGGCCGGTGAGCTGTCGCCACGCCACCGACGCAGGCATTCAAAGCACCGCCGCCGGAGAGCGGGCGCCGCCCGCATCGAGGACCCAGCCATCGCCCCGGCGCGTCAGGGTCCAAGCGCCTCGGTCACCCAGGTCAGTCACCACGATCTTCTGATCTGGTGCTCGGGCGTCGTACGGGTGGGGGAAGGCCCAGACGAAGGTGCGGAGGACTTGTGGAAGGAACCGGCTGTGGTTGCCATGCCGACCGACCGCGTTGCGGATGTGTTGCTGATGAACCCATCGCTCGGTGAGATCCCGAGCGAGGTCGCACCACCGAGGGACGTCACCCCTTCCAATCCAGATCACGCGACTGGGCCCCGTCAGATCGAGCGAGTCGTAGTAGCGGCGGACCTCCTCGCCAGACCAGCGCAGCAGATCAACGCCCACGCGCTTGCTCGAGCCACCGGCTCCTGTTACCCAACGTTCGTTCCGGGCGTCGAGCGCGGCGACGAACTCGCGGCAGCTGCCTGCGGTGGAGAGAAGGCCGGACTGATCGCCGTCGCGGCCTCGCGACAACCATCCAAGGTCATCGTCGAGCAGGTGCAGGGCGACATCCTTGGCCCGCCAGTGACCGGCCCCGGTCGGTGCGATCCACTCGGTGTCCGACAAACCATCGAGAAGATCGAGCAGGTCTCTGCGCTCGTCGGTCAGCGAGCCTCGTGGATCCTCTACTGGGACGTCCCACAGCCGCATCGGGTCAGTCTGATGCCAGAAGGGTCGTCGCGACGCCGGACTTTCGGGAGGCTGCACCAGTCACCGTGCCGATGCGGTCTCCGCCGCCGCGCGGTCCGGGCGTCGCGATCCCGGGAGTCCACTCATCGGGCGCCGTCTACGGTCGCGCCTCATGAGGTCCGACATGTGATGGCCGAGGTCGTCTTCCTCCATGCGGGCGTGGCCGACGAGCGCAGCTGGCCGGGCCCGGGCCTTGCGTACCGACGCACCGGAGCCGTTGATCCGGTCGAGGAGCTGTTCGCCACCCTCGACGCACACGACATCGAGCGGCCGACGCTCGTCGGCAACAGCATTGGTGCTCGCACAGCCATCGACGCGGCGCTGGAACGACCCGAACGCATCGACGGCCTGTTCCTCATCGCACCGTCGGTGAGCGGCGCACCAGTACCGGAGTCGTTGCCGACAGAGGTGAGGCTGCTTGAAGCGGCCATCGGGGAGGCCGAAGCGGTCGCCGATCTCGATGAGGTGAACAGGCTGGAGGCGCATCTCTGGCTCGATGGGCCGATGTCATCCGAGGGCAGGGTTGGCGGAGACGGGCGAGCGCTGTTCCTGGACATGAACGGTGCCGCGCTCCGCGCGCCGGAACCCATGCCTGAACGGGACCGCGAGCCGGCCTGGCCGCGAGTGCACGAGCTCGATATCCGAGCTCACGTGCTCGTCGGCGCGCTCGACCTGCCGCACGTCATCGACAGGGCTGTGGCCTTTGCGGACAGGGTCCCACGCGGCACCGTCGAGCTGATGTGCGGTGTGGCGCACGTGCCGACGCTCGAACGTCCTGCGGACGTGCTGGCATCGCTGGAGCAGTTCCTGGCCGCCGACGCCATCGACGAGCACCGCGCCGAGGCCCCGCAGCCACTCAGCGGCAGCCTCCCCGCTCCGCCTGGCGGACCCTCGGCTTGGGTGCTCGCGGGTGAAGCGTCTGCGGGGCCCGCCGGAGGCGCGTTCCCGCCACCGCCTAATGGGGGTCGACCAGGTCGGTTAGGACTTGGTCCCGAGCCCGCTGGCCGGTGAGCACTTTCGTCGCCTGAGATTCGATCTCTGGGTTCAGAGCGTGCCCCGGCTGGTTGGTGAGGGTTGCCTGTAGCACCGA
>NZ_DATLXO010000206.1:0-3469 GCF_035575815.1 Iamia sp. | reverse complement strand
GGCCGTGCCCCCGATGGAGGCCACGGTGTCGAGCCCGCCCGGCACGGTGCCGGAGAGGAAGTAGTCGGCGCCGGGGGTGAGCGCAGCCCCGTAATGCATCATGGCCCGGTTGGCGATGAGCGTGACCGCGTCGTTGATCGCGGCGCTGGTGGCCGCGAACCCGTGGACGACGGCGGCGGCGTTGGCCGCGGCGCCGGTCGCGAGCAGGACGGTCGTGCCGCTGATGTAGCAGGCGTCCCCGGCCGCGATGGCCACGCCGGCGCGCTTGCCGGTGCGGAGGCTCTCGGAGGATGGGTGGGTAGTGGAGAGGGATGGCGTCCCGGACTTCGCGACTGCGGCCATACGGCCCTGCCTTTCGTGTCAGGGCCAGATGACCCCGGGTTAGAACTTCGGTACGCGCCCGCTGGCGACGAGCTGCTGCCGCTCCTGGGCGACGCGCTGGGCGTCGGTCATGTCGCCACGGGACTGGGGGATCACCCCCGCCGCGCCCCGGAGGGCGTCGCGGTAGGTGTCGGTCTGCGCCCCGAGCGCCTTCACCCATCCCTGGATCGCGGGGCTGTCGAGCCACTCGATCTGGGCCAGGGGCGCGGCGTCTGCGGGGAACGTGGCCTTGACCTCGTCCGGCAGGGCGTCGCGGCGGCTCTCGATCTGCTTGGAGAGGACCTCGATTGCGCGGTCCCGCTCGGCCTTCAGGGCGTCGGCGTCGGCCTTGTGGGTGTCGCGCTCGCGCTCGAGCCCAGTGCGGACCTTGTCGAACTCGCCGCGATCCTCGGCCGCCTTGCGCTCCCGCTCGGTCTTGGCCGCGTCCTCGCGACGGGTGACCTCCTCATCGGCGAGCCGCTTGGCCCGCTTGTCGAGGTCGGTCTCGATGCTGCGTCGGGCGTTCGCCATCAGCGCGTCGAGCTCGGCCTGGGTTGCTGGGAGCTTGGGCGTCTCGCCCTGCTTGCCGTCACCCGCTCCGCCCGCTCCACCGCCACCGTCTCCGGCATCGGACTGGAACATCGGGTAGGTGTCGATCAGCCATCGGACGAACATTCGCAAGCTCCCCCGCCGTTGGTGCGGGGACGGCGACCCCGAGGCGGCCGGTGATGCGCCCCGGCCGGGCGGTGACGGGCAACAAAAGAGGCGGCCAGGTGAACCGGCAGCTTTCGCCGCGAGATTCGCCTGGCCGCCTCAGCAGCCCTATCGAGTTGTGTCTACTCTACCATGTCGCCGACAGCGTCATCGGTGGCGTACGGATGCCAACGGTCGACGGTCATGCTCCACTCTCTCGCAACGGTCACCGCGCCGCCAAGCCTCGCAGGATGCAGCGCCAGCCCGAAACGGTCATCGCCAGGACGACGACGCCTGGCCCGCATGGTGACCGGATCGAGGATCACCTCGTCGCCAGCCACGATGTCCTCGTCTGCGACGAGCGACATCGCCGTGGCACGGTCGTATTCGATGGTGCCGGTAGCGATCGTGATCACTTCGGTTGCGGCCATCGTTGCCCCGCCAGCGCGCACTCCCAGTCAGGGAATCGATCAACCCATTCTCTCACCAACTCAGGGCCGTGGTCTTAGCGAACGTGGGGCCACCGCTTGCCGGCCAGCCCTCATTCCCACGCCGGGATGCGCCCCGACCATTCCCTCGCCATCTGACCGTAGATCATCTTATCGACTACGACTAGCTTTTCGGCGGGGAACGACTCCCGGAATGCGGCCATCTTGGCGGCGGCGACTTCGGTCAACCAGCCTTTTACTTCCACCCAGTACCGCCCGTCGACTAGCAAGTCGGGCGTGTAGTGAGTATCGCCCATGCGAAACGTTCGGGGTTCGTACTCGTAAGTCAGCCCCATCGCCAACAGGGCGCGACAGACGTTCGCTTCCCACGACGAGCGCACGGAGTGGCCAAGATCGGCACGAAAGCCCTGTCGATACTTGCGAGGCCCCGCATCCCATTCATGCGCCCCGGCAGCCCGGCAGCGATGCGAGCAATACACGCGAGGGTGCGCCATAAGCCTACTTGGAGAGCGCAGTACGTCGTTCCCACAAGTTCGACAGGGCACGAGGGTGGAAGTCTTACGACACGCATGCGAGCAATACAGGCCATCCCGTCCTGTTCGATCCGAGCCACGATGTACTGGGCGTTCGAATGTTGAGCCACAGGTGACGCACACGAACGACTCGAACGTCTTTAGCCGAATGCCGTGCGCTCGACACGTCGATGAACAGAAGACACCCTGGCCAGACCTCGCTTTGCGTCGAATCTCAGGAATCCGACGAACGAATCGGTCATGGCAGTACTCGCACTCCAACTCGGCAAACGCTGATGCTCTCTGGTCAGATCGCTTGCAGGGGTTTGAGCAATAGACGATGCGGCTGTTTGCCTTCGCCCGTGTGAGGACAAATGCCTCAGAGTGATGAAACGTGATGCTGCACGCCTTGCAGGTGAATTGGATAGACTTTGGGGGCATGCTGCTGACCTCCTAGACAGGTCGGTGGGTGCCGCGCCGGGGGTGTTTGCAGCACCGCCCGGCATCTCCAATTATAGCCGATGTGGCTTCGATCTATCGTATTTGTGGCCACCTTTTAGAGGCTAAAGAGATAAAGGTCTTGAACGACTGGACCAGCGCGTAGACCAGGTACTCAACGTCCGACAACCGCTCGCCCGTGGGCGGTGGTTCAACCCGCGTCCGCTCCGCCGTCGCGCTCACGGAGTCCTCCTCGGATCCGGCGGGATGGTTGTCGATCGCCCGGTCCTCGGGTACGGCAGCGTCGACGGGCCGGTGGAGCGTCCCTCACGCGCCGCCCTGGCACGAGCCATCCACAACGGGGCCTCGCGATACGACGAGCCGAATCCCTGATCCGGCTCCCGCAGCAGGAAGTCCCTCAACTCCAGCCGACCGTTGACCACGTCGTCGCGGGCCGTTGGCGGGATGTTGCGGAGATCGCCGGCCGCGATCTGCTCAGCCAGCCAGTCGTCGCCCGTGTCGTTGATGTCGGACTGGCCGGTGACTTCGGGGACGCTTTCACAACGACACCCGTGGTGCGCCTCCTGAAAGCCGTCGGCGAGGCTGAACACGGTGCCATGTAACGACACGCACCCGAGGCAGGTCGCATCGTCCAGCGTCGCCACCCACCGCCACCCGGTAATGGTTCCCGGCGGCTGCGCGCGGTACGTCGCCAGCGTCGCGCTACGCCCCGCGTCGTGGACCGCCGTCCGGCTGCCCATCAGTGCCCGCGCCCCCGCCCCGCCCAGTGCCGACGCGATGCCCGCCACCGCGTCCGGCAGATCGAGCAGCGACGCGAGGACGTCGGCGACCGGCAACAGCGTCCCCGCCAGCCATGCGGTCACCGCCTCCCCGCCTCGGACGGATCCGGCCAGGTCAGCCACGTCCTGCGGCGCAGGTGGCCGCCACGCCGGCACGCCTTGGGGTCGCGATGACGCCACACCCTCGCTCACGGCCGCTTGCTGGGCCGCGACGATG
>NZ_DATLXO010000205.1:0-16070 GCF_035575815.1 Iamia sp. | reverse complement strand
CCTGCTCGTGGCGCTGACCGGGGCCTTGCTCTGGACCCACTACTGGGGCCTCTGGTTCGTCGCCGCCGCCGGCGTTGGCCTGCTCCTGCGAGCGTTCCTGGCCCACCGGCGGGCCCAGCGCGCCCGCCGTGATGCCTCGGTCCGGGTGGCCCTCGCCCTCATCGGCGGCGGGCTGACGTTCCTGCCGTGGCTGCCCACGCTGCTCTACCAGTCCGCCCGCACCGGCACCCCCTGGGCCGATCCCTCCATCCCGACCGAGATCGCGGCGACGTCGCTGATCGACCTGGGCGGGGGCGCCGCAGGCGAGTCGGTCCTGCTGGCCGTGGCCCTGGCGCTGTTGGCGGCCCTAGGCCTCTTCGCCGCCCCGGGCACCGGCTCGCGGATCGAGCTCGACCTGCGCACCCGCCCCGAGGTGCGTCGCCTCGCCCTGTTGGCGGGCGGCACCCTCATCGTCGCCACCGTCGCGTCCTACGGGGCCGGGGCGGCCTACGCAACGCGCTACTTCGCCGCCGTCGCCCCCCTGGTGCTGGTGCTCGCCGGCGTCGGGGCGGCCCGGATCGGCGGCGCGGCGTCGTTCCGCCTCGTGCTGGCCGGCGTCTTGTTGCTCGGCGCCGTCTCCGGGGTCCGCACCGCCGTCAGTCGGCCGCGCACCCAGTCCCGCGAGGTGGCCGAGGCGGTCATCGCCGCCGGTCCGACGAGCGGCCCCGGCGGCCCGCTGGTGCTGGTCTGCCCCGACCAGCTCGGACCGGCCCTCAGCCGCGAGCTGCCCGCCGACACCGACATCGCCACCTACCCCCGCTTCGAGCGCCCCGAGCTGGTCGACTGGGTGGACTACGAGGAGCGCCTCGAGGACGCCTCGCCGGCGGCGTTCGCCCTCGAGGCCTTGGAGCGGGCCGGCACCCGTCCCGTCTGGCTGGCCTGGTCGGGCACCTACGGCACCCACCAGGGCACCTGCGAGGACCTGGCCAACGAGCTCCAGCGGGCCCGACCCGAGGGCATGCCCGTCGTGCTGGGCAACACCCAGGCCTTCGAGCAGTCCCACGCCTTCCTGTACCCGCCCCCCGCCCCCCCGCCCGCCTGAGCCTCGGACCCTGCCCGCCGAGAGACGGCTTCAGGCCGTGCGTCGCGGGGCCATCGCCGCCACCTCGGGGACCGACCCGAGCGAGGCGGGACCCGCGGCGCGCCGGATGAGCAACACATCCGCGGTGCGGACGCTGGCCACCCGGGTGCTCCACGAGTCGACCGTGCTGCGCCCGTCGGTGCGGAAGAACGTGGTCATGGGCCCTTCCTGCTGGTAGGCATCGGCGTCGCCCACGCTCTCCACGGTGCGGTCTCGGAGGGTCACCTCGAAGCAAGCCATGCCGGCACGCTACGACGCCTCCGTTGTGAGGAGGAAGGGCCACAACCTGTGGATCTCCGGTGGATCGGGCGTCGGGGGCTGGGGACCGACGGCCCTCGGCTGGGGATCACCGTTGCGCCACCGGTGGCCGCGGGACTGCAAACTGCGACCCTGGTGCGGCCTGGGCACCCACCAGGACGGCCGTTTCGGGTCGTTCGAGGTCGGACCTGCGATGCTCGTCGGGTGAGCTCCTCGCCGCCGTCGTCCCCGCCCCCGATCGACTTCCCCCCGGAGCCGTGGCGGGCCGCCGAGGTCCCGCCGCCGGCACCCGCGGGGGACCTGCACTTCCCCTGCCCCCGGTGCGGCGAGGACGTCAGCGACGTCGCCTACGGTCCGTGCACCGCCTGCCGCCGTGAGCTGCGGGCCCGGCTCGGTGGCGAGCAGCGGACGCTCGAGCGCACCGACTACGTGCCCAAGGTGAACGTGACGCCCAACGCGGTGGCGCTCAAGGACTGACGAGCGGTTCCTCGGCGGCGAGGCCGATGAGGCGCACGACGCGCCCGCGCTGGGGACGGAAGGCCTCGAGCAGGATCTCGGCGTCCGCGCTGCGGTCGTCGGTCTGCAGCACCCGCACCAGCGCCGCGAGGTGGTGGGCGTCGATCACGGGGAGCGCGTCGGACTGGCCCAACGCGACCGACCGGACGTGGTCGATGGCATCGGCGCCGACACCGGCGATGTTGCGCAGCCGATCGACGACCGCGTCGCCGGGTTCGGTGGTCGACAGCTCGAGGCGCGACGCGTGGGACGCGATGCGCCGGACCTCATCGGCGCGCTGGTGCTCGAGCCCGAGGACGTGGAGCTCATAGGGGTCGGCGGCGGCGACCCGACGCGGTGCGGCCGGGAGGCGGAGGCCACCGGGACCGGGCGCATCGTCGCCCATGGCCTCGACCAGGAGCGCCCACGAGCGGGCCGCCTCGAAGCTCGACACGCCTCGTCGGCACACGCCGGCCACCGCCGCGTCGGCGACCCGAGCCGATCGAGCGAGGCGGAACCCGGGGTAGCGGGCGACGATCGACGCCACCGGGTCGTGGTCGGTGACGAGCGCCGAGGGATCGTCGTGCACCCCGACGAGGCCGGGCAACAGCAGCTCGGACCACTCCGCACCGGGACCCCAGGCCTGGGCCACCACCGCCCCCTCACGGGCGTGGAGCTGAAGCGTCACGGCTCCCTCGGGCGTGCGGGTGGCCCACGTCCACGAGCCATCCGCGTCGGTGCGCCAACACGGGTCGGACTCGCCGACGCGCAAGGATCCGAGGGTCGGGCCGAGGTCGAGGCCGGGCGGGGTGGGAGGCGTGAAGGTCAGGGGTGGGGGCACGGGGTGCCGCTCGGGGGACCGCACCGGGACGGTGCCGTGTCGAACAGCCGTTCGGAGCGGCGATCGTAGCAAGCCGCGCGGGGTGGATCCCGTCCGGGTGGACGGGTGCCGGGCCGCCGGAGGGCCGGGCCGTAGGATCACCGGTCGTGTCCGCGCCTCAGACCGCCCCGTCGCGCCTCGCGCCCGACGGGGCGGTCGGTCGTCGGCGGGCCACCGGCGACGGCCTCTGGCTGGTGACCCTGGGGGCCGTCGTGGCCTTCGCGGTCGCCTGGGCCGCAGGTCGCTCCGGCGCGGGCACCGGGGTGGGCCAGGCCCTCGGCCGCCTCGACGGGGGACTGGCGCTGCTCCTCGTGATCGGGGCCGCCGCCGCCCAGCTCCCGGTCACCTCCCGGGCCCTCGCCGGCGACGCCGTGGCCCCGGCTCTTGCGGCCTGGCGCCGCCGCCTGCGCGACATCCTCCTGCCGTGGTGGCTGGTGGTGACCGTCGCCGGGTTCCTCTACCCGACGGTCGCAGGCACGATCCTGCGCCCCGCCGCGCCGGCCTCGGTGGCCGACGCCAACGCCATCGCCGCCTTCGAGACCGCGTCGCTGCCCACCTGGATCGACGTGGTGCTCGACTGGACGCTGCTCGCCCCGCTCACCCGCCCCGACGCCGGCACCTGGCCACCGGCCGCCGCCGGACGTCTCGGCCACTCCTGGGTGCTGACCACCGCAGTCGTCGCCTGGTTGCTCCTCCCGCTCTGGGAGCGGGGCCTGCGACGGGCGGCCGGTCGCGGGCGGAACCCGGTCGAGGTGGCGGTGGCCGCCGGCGGCGCGCTCGCTGTGGCCGGGCTCGGTCTGCGCGTCGTCCTGGCCGCGACCAGCGACCCCACGGGCTGGGGGGTCGTGGCGCGGGTCAGCCCGCCCGCCCAGCTCGACCTGATCGGCGTGGGCATCGTGCTCGGCGCCCTCGTCGCCGGCGCCCGTGCCGGTGTCGGCCCCCTCGTCGGGGCGGCCCCGGTCGTGCGTCGGGCCGCGCCCCGCCTCGGGGGCATCGTGGCCCTCGCCCTCCTCGTCGGCGCGGCCGGCCCCGGCGTCGGCAGCGTCCTCGACCCGGGCGGGGTGGCGGCCACGATCATGGCCCGGATCGGCCTCGCCCTCGTCGGCGCGGCCGGGGTGCTCTGGGGCCTGCTCGTGGACCGCGACGAGCCTCGGACGTGGTGGTCCGACGCCGTTGGCTGGGTCGCAGCCCGGGCTCGCACCGTGAGCGTCGGCGCGTTCCTCGTCGTGCCCCTGGTGACCGGGCTGTGGGTCACCCGGGCCGGCGGGGCCCCCGGCACCCAGCGGCTGGGACCCATGGTCATCGTCACCGTGCTCGGGTCGCTCGCCGGCGGGGCCGCCCTGGGGGCCCTGCGGCGCCGGTGCTTCGGCCCCGACGGGCGCCGAGCGCTCAGCCCCTTCGCGGTCCGCCTGGCGGTCATCACCGGTGGCGCCTTCGCCTGGCGGGTGCTCACCCTGGTATCGATCAACCGCACCAACCCCAGCGGGGGTGAGCTGTTCTACCACCACCACCAGGCCAACATGCTCGCCGACCGGGTCGGCTACTCCGAACCGTTCCGCTGGATCGACCAGGGCCTGGCCGTGCCGTCGGCCATCCACCCTCCGTTGCTCTCGACCTGGCTCGCCACCGGCTCGATGCTCGGGGCCCGCACGTTCCTCGCCCACAAGGCGCTGGGCGCCGTGCTCGGCGTGGGCATCGTTCTGGTGGCGGCGCTGATCGCCCGGCGCCTGGCCGGCGATTCCGCCGCCCTGGTCACCGCCGGGCTGGTGGCGCTCTACCCGAACCTCTGGATCATCGACGGCGCCCTGTGGCCCGAAGGCGTCTACACCACGATGATCGGTCTCGTCGTGCTCGCCGCGTACCGGTGGTGGGAGCGGCCCGACCTCCGCCGCGCCGCGGTGCTCGGGCTGTTGATCGCGACCGCCGCACTGGCTCGGGGCGAGGCGCTGTTCCTCTACCCGCTGCTCGTGGCGCCCCTCGTGCTACGGCGTCGGGGCATCCCCCTCGGCCGCAAGCTCACCGCCGGTCTCGTCGCCGGGCTGTGCGGGTTGGTGCTGCTCGCCCCGTGGACGGTGCGCAACGCCCGCGCCTTCGACCAGGTCGTGCTCCTGTCGACCAACAGCGACGAGGTCCTCTACTACGCCAACTGCCCCGACAGCTACGGGTTGGAGGAGACCCGGCCCGCCGCGGGTGGCCCCGCCGCTGATGACCAGTTACTGGGCTACTGGTCGTTCAACTGCCAGCAGCGCGAACGGGCCCGGGCCGGTCAGCCGGTGGCCGACGCCGCGGAGGAGGCCCTCTACCGCCAGTGCCTCGGACCGCGCTTCGGACCGGAGTACGAGGGCGTCGTCCCCGGCGAGCCGCCGGGCAACGAAGCCCAAAGGGCGCGATACTGGCGGTGCCTGGGCGTCGACTACGCGCGGGAGAACAGCGAGCGCATCCCCGCCGTGTTGGCGGCCCGGATCGGGCGCGAGCTCGACGTCTACCGGCCGGCACAATCCCTCGCGCTGCTCGAGATCGAGGGTCGCCCGCGCGCTGCCGCGCAGGTCGGCCAGCTGGCCTGGTGGGCACTGGCGCCGGTCGGCCTCGCCGGCGGGCTGGTGCTGCGGCGCCGCCGGGTGCTCGTCTACCCCCTGGTGTCGCTCGGTCTGATGGTGCTCGCCACCACGGTGTACGCCTACGGGGCGGTGCGGTTCCGCACGCCGCTCGAGCTGGCCCTGCTCGTCGGGGCCGGCGTCGCCGTCGACCACCTGCTCCGCCGCCGCCGCAGCAGCCGCAGCGGCACCGGCAGATGGCGCGGCGCTCCCGACGCGGCGGACGGGTCCAACGGGCCGGGCAGACCGGGTGGGGGCGCCACCTACCGTGCCGACGTCACCGACGGGGCCTCGACCGACCGGGCCGCCACCGACGGGGCCACCACGACCACGGCCGCAGACTCATGACCGCGACCGCCCGGCGCGACCTCGACGCCCCCGCCCCGCCCGACAGGCCTCGCCAGTGGGGCGACGACCTTCGCCGGTCGGCCCGTTCGCTCGTGCACGGGACCCGGGGCACGGTGCTGGCCGTGGCCGTCGTCGGCGTGGCGATCGGCCTGCCCCTGCCGACCCTCTTCCACTACCAGGGCCCGCCCATGGAGGAGGGCTTCATGCTCGTCTTCCCCGAGCGGGTGCTCAACGGCGACCTGCCCAACCGCGACTTCCTGCACCTCTACGGGCCCGGAAGCCTGTGGGCCCTGGCCGCCTGGTACAAGGTCGCGGGGACCACGCTCGCGGCCGAGCGGGTCTACGGCCTCGTCCAGCACCTCGGCATCATCTTCGGCCTCTTCGCCCTGGCTCTCCCGTGGGGCCGTCGGGTGGCCACCGTGTGTGGGGTGCTCGGCGTGTTGCTGGTGATCACGCCCATCGGGCTCACCGCCCTGGCCTGGAACGGCGCCGTGGCCCTCGGCGTCATCGGCTGCGCCCTGGCCCTCGCCGGGGCGCGACGCCTGAGCGACGGAGTGCCCGGCGCCCGACCCTGGCTGATCGCCGGGGGAGTGGCCTTCGGCGCCACCCTGCTCTTCCGCCCCGACCTCGTGGTCGCCGTCGGGCTCGCGGTGATCGCCCTCGCGTGGCGACGCTGGCGGCGCGACCTCCTCGGCCCTCTGGCCCTCGGGTTCGTGGTCGGCGTCGCCCCGGTGCTGATCCACCTGGCGACCGCCGGGATCGGCCCCTCGGTGGAGGGGATGTTCCTCCAGCCCGTGTTCGACCTGCGTGGGGGGCGCCACCTGCCGATCCCGCCGTCGTGGGACCGCCTCGACGGCGCCCTCGCGGCGGTCGCCCAGCTGCGGGTGCCGAGCTGGCCCCTGCCCATGCTCGCGGCCCCTCAGCAGGTGACGCTGTGGTTCCTCGCCCTGCCCCTGGCAGCCTTCGCCATCCTGGGCACCGGGGTGGCGGCGCTGCGCCGAGCCCCCGATGACCACCGGGGTCGCATCCTGGTGGTGGTGGGGGCCCTCGGCGTGGGCCTCCTGCCCCAGGCCCTCCAACGCCCCGACACCACCCACCTGGCCTGGGTGTCGTGCGTGTCGATGGTGTTCCTCCCCGTGGCCTTCGTGCAGTGGGGCGAGTGGTGGAGCGACCGCCGGCGAGTTGCGGCGCAGCGGGCGGCGCGGGCGGGGGAGCGGGCGCCCCGGGTGCATCCGACGGTGATCCGCACCGCCACCGCGCTGCTGCCCCTGGTGCTGGTGGTGCTGGTGCTCCCGGCGTACACCGCTCGCACCTGGACCGACCTGACGCGCCAGAACCTGACCGGCGACTACTTCGGCTGGGCCGTGCGCAACGACGACCGCACCTTCTACCTCGGCTCGCCGGACATCGCGGCCAGCGCCCAGGCGGTGACCGACGAGCTGCGGGGCCGCATCGAGCCTGGCGATCGCCTCTTCGTGGGGACGGCGGATCTGCGCAAGACGCCCTACAGCGACGCCTACTTCTACTTCCTGTTCCCCGAGGCGACCCCGGCCACGCGCTACATCGAGATGGACCCGGGCATCGCCAACGCCCCGGACTCCGGCCTGGCCGAGGAGGTCGCGGCGTCGGACTGGCTGGTCCTGTCCCACGTCTGGGACTCCTGGGATGAGCCCAACGACTCCCGGGAGCTGGGCTCCGACGCGCCGAACCAGGTCATCCGCGACCGCTTCTGTCGCGTCGGCGACCAGGGCCCCCACTACGAGCTCTGGCAGCGCTGCCGGTGACCCCTCCCGAGGCGGCATGTCCGACCAACTTTGAGCGGTTGAGCGCAGATGCGACGCTCAACCGCTCAAAGTTCGGCCCGTGGCGGCCTGGCGGGCCCAGGCGTAGTCGGGCTTGCCGCTCGGGCTGCGGCGCACGGAGGTGACGAGCACGACCGCCCGGGGCAGCTTGTAGCCCGCCAGGTGGCCCTCGGCCGCCGCCCGCAGGCCCTCGACGTCGACCGTCGCTCCCGCCCGGGGGGCCACCACGGCCACGATCTCGTTGCCGAAGCGGTCGTGGGGGCGACCCACGACGAGGCAGTCGGCCACGCCCGGGTGGTGCGCCAGGGCGAGCTCGACCTCCTCGGCGAAGACCTTCTCGCCCCCGGTGTTGATGCACGACGCCTCGCGCCCGAGGAGCTCCACCCGACCGTCGGCGAGCCACCGGGCGCGGTCGCCGGCTACCGAGTACCGGGTGCCGGCGATGGTCGGGAAGGTGGCCGCGGTCTTGTCGGGATCGCCCAGGTAGCCCATGGGCACCCGACCGGCCTGGGCCAGCCAGCCGATGGCATCGTCGCCCGGACCGAGGACCCGGGTCCGGTCCTCGTCCAGGACCACGGTGGTGGGGGCGGGGACGAACGCCCCGGTGGTGGCCGGCTCGCCGCCGTCGGAGGTGGTGACGGCTTGGCGGCCGGTCTCCGACGACCCGAGGACGTCGACGATCTTGACGCCGGGGATCAGCTCGAGCAGCGCCTGCTTGACCGGCGCCGAGAGGATCGTGCCCCCCGTGAGCAGGTGCCGCAGTCGCAGGCCCGAGGGGCGCTCGCGCAGCTCGTCGACGAGCGGGCGGGCGAAGGCGTCGCCCACGAGCAGCAGGGCGGTGGCCTCCTCGCGCACCGCGGTGGCCACCACGTCGGCGGGGTCGTAGCGGTCGGTCGTGCCCGACACGACGACGGTGCCGCCGCCGAGCCAGGCGCTGAGGGCGTTCCAGTGGGCGGCGCCGTGCATGAACGGCGCCGCCGGCAGGGTGCGCAGCGGGCGCCGTCCTTCGGCCTGGGTCGCCAGCTCCTCGGCCGAGGCGGTGATGCCCAGGCACGTCGCGGCGAAGTCGTCCTGGCGCCAGAGCACCCCCTTGGGGCGGCCGGTGGTGCCGCCGGTGTAGAGCACGTACCGGTCGTCGCCCGACCAGTCGGGATCGGGCGCGGCGGGCTCGGCTGCGGCCAGGGAGGCCTCGTAGTCGAGGGCTCCGGGCAGCAGGGAGTCGGGGGTGCCGTCGTCGACGCGCAGGACGAGGCGGGGGGCCACCGCCAGGCGGGCCAGCGCTCCGGCGACCTCGGCCGCGAAGCGCCCGTGGTAGACGACCGCCGCGACGCGGGCGTCATCGAACACCCCGGCCATCTCTTCGGCCGTGTAGCGCCAGTTGACGTTGACCGCCGCGGCCCGGGCGCGAGCTGCGGCGATCATGGCCTCGAGGTACTGGTTGCTGTTCAACAGCACCAGGGCGACGTGGTCGTGGGGCGACTCCCACGGCTGGACGGCGGGTGATGCGGCGAGGCCCACCTCGTGAGCGGCGAGGACCGACGCCAACCGGGCGGTGCGCTCGGCCTCCTCGCCCCAGGTCCAGGTGCGTCCCCGCCAGACCAGGGCGGGACGGTCCGGCACGCGCCGGGCGATGGCCTCGTGGGCCGCCGCCAACGAGAGCCCGCCGGGGGCGACGACCTCGGCCACCTGGCCTCTCAGTCGTCCTTCTCGGTGACGGTCACGGAGGTCATGGTGTCGCCCTTCTGAATCGACTGGGCGACCTCGATGCCGCCGGTGACGAAGCCGAAGAGGTTGTAGAGCTTCTCGAGCTTTCCGGTGCAGTCATCGATGCAGATGAAGAACTGGGTGCCGTTGGTGTTCGACCCCGCGTTGGCCATGGCCACCGCGCCGAGGATGTACTCGGCCCGGACGGGCTCGTCGGCGAACTTGTAGCCGCCGTCGCCGGTGCCGGTGCCCATCGGGTCACCGCCCTGGACCACGAAGCCGGGCACCACGCGGTGGAAGGTGAGGCCGTCGTAGAACCCGGCGCGGGCCTGGGTGACGAAGTTGTTGACCGTCACGGGGGCCAGCGCGGGGTCGAGCACCATGGTGATGTCGCCCCTGTCGGTGGTGAGCACCACCTGGTAGCGCTTGGAGGTGTCGATCGTCATGTCGGGCTGTGGTGCCATGGGTCGATCCTGCCACGCGGGCCCGCCCCGGCCCGACCCCGCCAACCGATCGGGGCTCAGGACGAGGTCGCCACCGGGCCGACGCCGCGAGCCGAGAGGCCCGGGACGAGCAGCTCGCAGAGAAGGCGTACCAGGTCCTCGGGCCGCACGGGCGGCGGCAGCGGGTTCAGTCCGGTCATCTCGTAGAGGGCGGTGATCGACCACGCCGCCAGGTGCGCATCGGGGGTGTCACCCCAGGTCTCGGCGATGCGGCCGACCCGCGCCGCGCGCGCCCCCTGCACCGAGGGGTGGTCGAGGAGGCCGCTGCGCGACAGCAACCTCCAGGTGTCGCCGTTGACCTTGGCATGACGACCGTAGGCCCGGCCCAGGGCGGTCACCTGGGTGGGGAGATCGGTACCGGGGTCGAGGGCCCCGAGCACCTCGCGGTCGAGACGGTCGAGGGTCCGCTCGGCCAAGGCCACGAGGAGGCCGGTGCGGTCTCTGAAGTAGTTGTAGACGAGCCCGCGCGAGACCTGAGCGGCATCCGCGATCTCTTCGAAGGTGACCTCGGCGGGGACGCGGTCGACCATCACCCGCTCGGCCGCGTCGAGGATCAGCTCGCGGCGGACCTCCGGATCGAGTCGCGTGCGGGTCGCCCTCGTGGCCATGGCGGACGCCGTCGACCTCGGGGCGGGCCGGGGTCAGCCCTGCGCCGACCCGGCGCCGACGGCGACGACCGTCTCGACCAGTGGGTGGTGGCAGGCGACGAAGCGACCGTCACCGGTGGGGGCCATCTCCGGGACCACCTCGACGCAGACCTCGTCGGCCCGCGGGCAGCGCGTGCGGAAGTGGCACCCGCTGGGAGGCGAGACGGGGGAGGGCAGCTCCCCGCCCAGGGGGACGCGGTCGGGGTCGACCTTGTCGGGATCGGGTTCGGGGATCGCGGCGAGGAGGGCCTCGGTGTAGGGGTGGGCCGGCGTCGAGTAGATGATGTCCGGGGGGCCGACCTCACACATCCGCCCCAGGTACATCACCGCCACGCGGTCGCTGACGTTCTTCACCACGGCCAGATCGTGGGCGATGAAGATGACAGTGAGGCCGTAGCGGGTCTTGAGGTCCTCGAGCAGGTTGAGGATCTGGGCCTGCACCGACACGTCGAGGGCCGACACCGGCTCGTCGCAGATGATGAGGTCGGGCTCGGTGACCACGGCGCGCGCGATCGAGATGCGTTGGCACTGGCCACCGGAGAACTGGTGCGGGCGGCGGCCACGGGCGACCTGGGGGTCGAGACCCACGGCCTCGAGCACCTCGTCGACCTTGGCGGCGCGCTCGGCCTCGGTGCCGATCTTCCAGATCCGCAGACCCTCGGCCACGATGTCTTCGACCTTGCGCCGCGGGTTGAGCGACGAGATGGGGTCCTGGAAGATCATCTGCAGCTTGGTGCGGATGGACCGGAGCTTCTCACCCTTCAGCCGGGTCAGGTCCTGGCCGTCGTAGACGACCGTCCCCTCGGTGGGGGGAGGCAGCTGCATGATGGCTCGTCCGGTGGTGGACTTCCCGCAGCCCGACTCACCCACGAGCCCGAGCGTCTCGCCCTTGCGGATGTCGAGTGACACGTCGGTCACCGCAAAGACGGTGCCGCGCCCGGTGGGGAAGCGGACGTGCAGGTTCTCGATGCGCAGGAGCGAGTCCTCGGGGGCGCCGAGGTGAGCGGTGCCACGACCGGCCATCAGGTGTCCTCTCCGGCCGGGGCCGCGGGTGGGGGACCGTCGACCGGGGGAGCGGGGGGCACCTTCGCCGGAACGGCCTGGTCGTCGTCGCCCTGGCGCACGTTGGCCTCGGTGACGACCGAGTCGACGGTGGTCTGCTTCGAGGTGATGCCGACCGGGAACCAGCACCGGTACAGGTGGCCGGTGCCGTCGTCTTCGAGCGGAGGCTCCTCGGCGTGGCACTTGTCCTGGGCGTAGGGGCAACGGGGCGTGAAGCGGCACCCGGACGGCGGATCGAGCAGATCGGGGGGGCGCCCGGCGATGGCCTCGAGGCGGGTGTGGCTGGGCAGGTCGAGCCGGGGGATCGACTTGAGCAGCGCCTCGGTGTAGGGGTGGCGCATCTCGCGGAAGAGCACCTGGGTGGGGGCCTGCTCGACGATGCGGCCGCCGTACATGACGGCGATCTCGTCAGCACGGGTGGCCACCACCCCGAGGTCGTGGGTGACGAGGACCACGGCCATGTTGCGCTCGCGCTGCTGGGCTTCGAGCAGGTCGAGGATCTGGGCCTGCACCGTCACGTCGAGGGCGGTGGTCGGCTCATCGGCGAAGAGCAGGGCGGGGCCGCAGGCGAGGGAGATGGCGATGACCACGCGCTGGCGCATGCCGCCGGAGAGCTCGTGGGGGTACTGGCGCAGGCGGCGCTCGGGCTCGGGGATGCCCACCGACCGGAGCAGGGCGACGGCCGTCTCACGCTGCTGGGTCTTGGAGTAGTCGAGGTGCTCGTTGATCGACTCGGTGATCTGGCGGCCGATGCGCAACACCGGGTTGAGCGCCGTCATCGGGTCCTGGAACACCATGGCCATGCGCGCCCCCCAGAGGGTGCGCAGGTCCGAGGCGCTGGCCCCGATCATCTCTTGGCCCTCGAAGCGCACGCTGCCGGTGCGGCTGGCGTACTTGGGCAACAGGCCCATGATCGACCGGGCGAGGACCGACTTGCCCGAACCCGACTCACCGACGATGCCGAGCGTCCGGCCCCGGCCGAGGTCGAGGCTGACGTGCTCGACGGCGCGCAGCGGACCCTGACCGGTGGCGAAGCTGGTCGAGAGGTCGTCGACCACGAGCAGGTGCTCGGCGTCGGTGCCCGGGGTGGCGGGTTCGGTGTCGACGGCGGTCACAGCGCGCTGTCCCGGACGTCGAACTTCTTGCGAAGGGCGTCGCCCAGGTAGTTGAGCGCCATCACGGTGACGAACAACGCGACGATCGGGCTGAACAGGGCGTTGAGCGGTGACGAGCGCACGTTGCGGTTCTCGGTGATCATGTTCCCCCACGACGGGTTGGGCGCCTCGACGCCCACGCCGAGGAGGCTGAGGGCGCCCTCGGCGATGATGGCGATGGCGATGCTGAGCAGGGCGATGGAGAACATGGCCGGGAGCACGTTGGGCAGCACCTCGCGGACCATGAGACGGCCGCTGCGGGCCCCCTGGGCCCGGGCCGCCAGCACGAACTCGCGCTGGGCCCAGCTGAGGGTGGTCGAGCGGGTGATGCGGGCCAGGAGCGGGATGGCCACGATGCCGAGGGCGAGCACCAGGATCTGGATGCTGGTGAGGCCGCCCGAGGTGTCGATCTCCTCGGCCCCGGCGGTCGCCGAGGCGCTGGGCGGCTTCAGGAACACGGCCAGGCTGAGGGCCAGGACCAAAGCCGGGAAGGCGAGGAGGATGTCGAACAGGCTGGAGAGGAAGGTGTCGATGCGACCCCGGCGGAAGCCCGCGATGAGCCCCAGCGTCCCACCGACCACGAAGCCGACGGCCACGGCGCCCGCGCCCACGGTGAGCGACGAACGGGCGCCGAAGACGAGCCGCGACAGCACGTCGCGCTGGCTCGAGTCGGTGCCCAGGACGTGACCCTCGGTGAAGAGGGGCAACCGGGGTCCGGCGCCCCGAGCGGTGGGCGAGTCGACGGGCAGGAACGGGGCCAGCAGGGCGACGGCGACCACGAAGATCAGCCAGCCGGCGGCGATCCAGCCGCCGACACCGATGCCGGAGCCGGCCTCGTTGGACGGCGCCTCGTCGCTGAGGCTGTCGTCCTCGAGCATCAGGACCGCGGGCTCAGACGACGGAGCGGTGGGGGCGTCAGGCATTGCGGATCCGGGGGTCGAGGATCGTGTACAGGACGTCGAGCAGGGCGTTGATCACCACGAAGCCGATGGCCACGATGGCCACGCAGCTCTGGAGGGTGACGAACTCCCGGCCGATGATCGACGAGGCGATGAGCTCGCCCATGCCCGGGATGCCGAAGATGACCTCGATGACGACGGTGCCGCCGATGAGCGTTCCGACGCTCAGGCCGGCCACCGTGATCAGCGTCAGGCTCGACGGCCGCAGCGCGTGGCGCCACAGCACCCGGGCGTTCGAGATGCCCTTGGACTTGGCCATGAGGATGAAGTCCTCCTGCAGGGTCTGGATCATGTCGCTGCGCAACAGGCGCATGTAGACCGCGATCTGGCCGAGGGCGAGGCTGAACGCCGGGAGCATCATCTGCTGGAAGTGCTCGGTCGGGTCGTCGGAGAACGGTGTGTAGCCCTGGGGTCCGAAGGGCAGCGCCGATCGGACGCCGATCCAGTAGGCGAGCAGGAGCCCGATGGCGAAGTTCGGCAGCGACAGCGCGCCGAAGGCGCCGGCGTTGGCGATCTTGTCGAGGATCCCGCCCTGCCGGTACGCGGCGATCACCCCCACCGGGATGGCGACGAGCAGGGCAATGATCTGGGAGTACAGGATCAGCTGGAGCGACGGGGGCAGGGCGTCACCGACGGCGTCGCTCACCGGCACCGTGCTCGACACGGTGTACTCGTTGCCCAGATCGCCGGTGACGAACCCGCTGATCCACTCGATGTACTGCTGGGGGAGCGGGTCGTCGAGGTCGAGGTCGGCGCGGATCTGCTCCTTGCGGTCCTCGATGATCGCCCTCTGCTCGGGGTCCGCGGTGTCGGTGCTCACCGGGACGAGGAGGTCTTCGGGCTCGCCCGGCAGCAGCCGGACGAGCAGGAAGGTGAAGACGGTCACACAGAACAGCACCACGACGAGCTGGCCCAGCTTGCGGGCGATCAGCTTGATGATGCGGACGGCGTTCGAGCTCACGGTGGGAATCCGTCGGTCGGGGGCGGGTATGGGGGCACGGCGCCGGCGGGGTCTACTCGTCGACCCAGAGGCCGTGGAGGGGGTGCCCGGTGGCCAGGCCCTCGAACGGGTCGCTGCCGTCGGGGAGGGCGGGCAGGGTCTCAGGCGTGTAGCCGAACACTTCGGGCTGGGTGGAGATGCGCCAGGTCGTCCAGTGCGCCCAGATGCTCCACACCTGCTCACCGAACTGGCGGTTGAGGTCCTGGTAGATCTGTTCCCGGGTGTCGGGGTCGGGCTCGGAGCGGCCCTCCTCGAGCAGCCTGTCGATCTCGGGGTCCTTGATGCGCCCGAAGTTCACCGGAGAGGTGCTGTTGAACCAGACGTAGAGCTCGTCGGGGTCACCACCGGGGTAGTTGCGGAAGCCCATGAGGTCGTAGTCGCCGCTGATGGCGTTGTCGATGAGCTTGTCCTGCTGGACGGTCTCGATCTCGATGTCGATGCCGACCTCCTGAAGGGTCTGCTGGATGTACACCGCGACCTCTTGGTTCGCGGCGCCCGGCGTCGCCTGGTAGGTCATCGTGCGGAGCGGGCCGACCTCCTCCTCGTACTCGGCGATCAACGCCTCGGCCTCCTCGAGGTCCTGCTCGCTGGGGTAGCCGGCGTCCTCCAGGTAGGCGGGCGAGCCCTCGGCGAACGGACCCGAGGCCATGGTGAAGCGGCCCCGGTTGATGACCTCCTTGTAGTCGGCCCGGTCGTTGGCCAGGGCCAGGGCCCGGCGCACCCGGACATCGTCGAGGGGAGCCTTGGAGGAGTTGATCTGGACGAACGACACCTCGGCGAACTGCTCGGAGGAGCGGTTCTTCACCACGCCGTCCTCCTCCAGGCCGTCGAGGGTGATGGCGTCCTGGGCGCCCGAGCTGTGCATGAGGTCGATCTCACCGGATTCGAGGGCGTTGACCCGCTGCTCGGATTCCACGATCGGCACGAAGCGGATCTCCTCGAGGTACGGGTACGGCTCCCCATCAGGAGCCTCCTGCCAGTAGTCCTCGTTCGCGGTGGCCACGAACTCCCGACCCGGATCCCAGCTCTCGAACTCGAAGGGCCCCGTCCCGATCAGCTCCCGATCACAGGACTCCGCATCATCGAGCTGCGCCTGCGCGATCATCCCCAACCGGCCACTGGAGTGCAAGAACGCCGGGAACGACACCCACGGCACCTTCGTCGTCACCGTCACCTCGAGATCGTCGGTCACCTCAACGGTGTCGATGTTGTCGAGCACGAAGATGAACAACAACGCCGCCCGACCCTCGTACTGACCCCGGTACGCATCGATGTTGTTCTTCACCACCTCCGCGGTCAGCTCCGAGCCGTCATGGAACGTCACCCCGTCGCGCAACGTGATCGTCCACTCGTCGAACGCCTCGTTCGGCTCCACCGACTCCGCCAGGTACGGCACGTACTCACCATCGGCGTTCGGCGCCGTCAACGTGTCAAAGATCGCCCGGGCCACCAAGATCCCCGAGATCGCCAGCTGTGACTCCGGCAGGCACCACCCGTCACCGGTCTCGGCCTCGAGCCCGTAGGTCACCGACCCGCCCCGCACC
>NZ_DATLXO010000204.1:0-2011 GCF_035575815.1 Iamia sp. | reverse complement strand
CGCCGAGCCGATACCCCGACGGCCGAGCCGCCGACCACCACCGAGACGCCGACCACCACCCGGACGCCGGCCACCACCGAGGCGGCACCTTCGGCCACCGCGCCGATCGAGGTGGCCCCGACCGTCGCTCCACCCGCGCTGGGAGAGGCCGTCGGCAGCTACCGCATCCCGGCCATCGGCGTGAACAGCGAGGAGTGGGTGGTCGAGGGCACCGGCACCGACCAGCTCAAGCGGGGTTCGGCCCACTACCCGGGCACGCCGCTGCCGGGCCAGGCCGGGAACGCCTCGGTGGCCGGGCACCGCACCACCTACGGCGCCCCCCTGAAGAACGTCGACGACCTGGTGCCTGGTGACCAGATCTTCTTCACCACGCTCCAGGGCCAGTTCACCTACGAGGTGATGGACGTCACCATCGTGGAGCCCGACGACATCTCGGTGCTCGAGGACAAGGGCGACGACCGCCTCACCCTCACCGCATGCCACCCGGAGTTCTCCGCCGCCCAGCGCATCATCGTGGCCGCCGAGCTCGTCGGGAACCCGGTGGCACCCATCGAGGGCCAGGACGACGCCGCGCGCGACGTGCTGGCCCAGACCCGGGGCGAGACCGGGGACCCCGACGCCATCGACGTGTTCGCCTCCGAGCCCGCTCTCCGCTTCCCCGGCGCCTGGTGGGGGCTGGCGGCCGTGGCGCTGTGGGCGCTGGTCCGGGGGCTGGCCCACGTCGGGCACCGCACCCGGCGGTTCCCCCGGGTCGTGCCCTACCTGATCGGGACCCCGCTGTGCCTCCTGGTGCTCTACCTGTTCTTCGAGAGCTTCAGCTTCGAGGGCTTCGCCCGTACGGTCGGCCTGTCCCTCTGACCCGTCCCGTCCTGACCTGACCGGACTCGGCGGGCGCAGCGAGGCTCACTCCCCCCGGAACCGGGGCCGACGGCGTTCGGCGAAGGCGACCTTGCCCTCCTGCAGGTCAGCGCTGGCCCACGCCCGATCGAAGGCGGCGCCGAGGGCGGGATCGACGGGAAGGGCGGCGTCGAGGGCGTTGAGCACGAGCTTGTGCCCGGAGATGGTCAGCGGCGCCTGGCCCGCGATCTCGGCCGCCCAGTCGAGCGCGGTGACGGGTGGGCCGATCCGCTGCGCCAGGCCGAGGCGGTGGGCATCGGCGCCGCTGACGGTGCCGGCCGCCAGCAACATGGCGCGGGCGGTGCCCGATCCGGCGAGGGCCACGAGGCGCTGCACGGTCCAGGGGTCGACCATCAGGCCGAGCTTGGCGGCGGGGATGCCGAAGGTGGCGTCGTCGGTGGTGGTGCGCAGGTCGCACGCGATGGCCAGCTGGGTGCCGGCACCGAGAGCGGCCCCCTCCACCGCGGCGAGGCACGGGAACGGGGCGTCGCGCAGGGCATGGAGCAGGCCGCGGAGCAGTCCGGCGAACTCGGGGCCCTCGAAGCCCTTCAGGTCTGCGCCGGCACAGAAGTGCCCGGCCTCGCCCCGCAGCACCAGGGCGCGGGTTCCGGCGGGCGCGTCGACGACGGCCTCGCGCAGGGCCTCGACGTGCTCGGCGTCGATGGCGTTGCGCCGATCGGGCCGATCGATGGTGACGACGCGCACCGCGTCGCCAGCCGGGGTGACGTGGACGGTCATGGCCGAGCACCGTACTGCGGGCCCGAACACCGTCTGGGTCCGGTGGGATCGATCCTGTGGGCCGGTTCGGGCCGAGGGCTGAATCCGGCACCCAGGCGGAGGGTCATCGGAGCGGGATCGATCCTGTGGGGCCCGGCGGGGTCCGGTTCGGCACCCAGGACGGAGCGGGGCGTGGCAAGGCCCGGCCGACGCGGGGTTCAGACACCCCAGGGCCCGTAGGTGTCAAGAGGCGATTTTGAGGGGTTGGTCGTTGCGGTGGGCCCAGGCGGTGGTTTCGTTGTAGGGGGTGTGGTGGTGGAGGCAGCCGTGGAGGATGCCGACGAGACGGTTGCCGAGGGCGCGGAGGGCTTTGTGGTGGCTGTCTCCTTGAGCGCGT
>NZ_DATLXO010000203.1:0-33931 GCF_035575815.1 Iamia sp. | reverse complement strand
GCAGCGAGCGCCTCGGTCAGGCCCCGGACCTCGGCGTAGCTGCGTCGGGGGTCGATGTCGGGCGGGGCGACCGGGCCGGCGGGGGCCGGGTGGTCTGCGGTGCGGGGCGGGATCGATGGCGTCATGGCGCCTCCTCCGTTGCGAGCCGAGCGGGTGCGATGGCCGGGGCCGCCGCCGGGACGGCGGCGGGCCGAACGCACCCGTCCGGTGCGCTGGATCCGACGCTACCCACCTCGGAGCGCCCGAATCGGGCACCCCTGGGTCGTCGTCGGTCGGCCCCTGCGCTCGGTGGCGGACCCATGATCGTGGCGAGACCCGCACAGGGCGTCGACTACGGTCGCCCTCCGAGGGGATCCGCCGGGTTAGCTCAGTTGGCAGAGCACTTCTCTTGTAAAGAAGATGTCGCCGGTTCGATCCCGGCACCCGGCTCCGCCCGCTGGTGCCCCTGACCTGCGGCGATGCCGGCGGCCTTCGGGCGTCGTGCCGGCACCTGACGCTCGCCGTCATGCCGAGGGTTCAGGCGGGGGTGAGCTTCAACGGCCAGCTGCTCGCCATCGACTCCGGTGCCGTTGGCCCCCGCCGGACCGCGCAAACCTGGGGCACCTAGCGTCGTCGTCGCTTCTTGGTGTAGTCGGTTGGGTCCTCGACGTGGCGATATCGGGACTCATCGAGGAAGTGGATGTGAGTCCAGCGGTCCTTGACTCGCAACGCCCGCGGGTGCCTGCCACCCTGTGCCGGAGCCCACGCAGCGACCTCGCACGAAGCAGGGCCCTTCTTGTCGATCACCATCTCGAGGGCGGGCAGCAGGTCCGTGTCTCCCGAGAACATGATTCCCACGTCGTAATCATCCTCGATGGCGCACCGGACGAAGTCGATGGCCAGCGCCACGTCGATGCCCTTCTCTCGTGGCCGATGAGTTTCGCGGTAGTTGAGCGGTCGGTGGGTTGGGGTCACAAGCGCCTGCTGGCTCCAGATGCCCACCTGCCGCTGACATGCGTCGTAGCCCTTGGCGGCGTGCGCGTTGGAGGGCATCCCCCTGTAGATGCGTACTCCGGCCAACTCGCGGGGGCCGTTCCCTGCCGCCTTGAGAACGAGGGCCGAGGCGAAGCGGGTTGATCTGGCCGAACATGTGTGGGTCGCCTCGTGACCCGAATGCCTCACGTGCGCCGTTGTAGACGTTCTGGTAGTCGATGAACACCATCACGCGCTTGGCGGTGGGGGACACCAACCAGCCTCCGATACGAAAGGCCCCGCCATTCCGGGACAGCCGAAGCGTCCAGGAAGGCGGGGAGCAGTGCAAGGAGTATTGCAAACGTCGACAAGATCGACAACATGGCGTCGACGACAACGAGGCCGCCGTCCCAAGTACCGGGGCCACCAAGCGAACGGCGACCAGATGAACCTCGTGCTCTACCACTCGGCCACCATGTGGCGCGAGCCCCGACGGGCCAACGGGCGCAGGCGCGACGCCCTGGGCGCGACCGGCACCGTGACGCTGCGCACCTGGATCGATGAGGGGACCGTGCCTGGCGGTGGAGGACACCGGGTCCGGGATGACTGAGACCGACCGGCTCCACTGCTTCGAGCCGTTCTTCACCACCAAGGCCGAGGGGGGTGGCACTGGCCTGGGCCTGTCGTCGACCTACGGGGTGGTGACCCAGTCCGAGGGCAGCATCGTGGCGCGGGCTCATCCCGGCGGGGGCACCGTCTTCGAGATCGGTCTCCCGGCGCGGGTCGCGGCGCGCCCCGCCGGCCCGCTCAGCGGGCCCCGCTGACCGCAAGGGTCCACACCCACTCGTGGCGACCCCCGGCGACGCGGTGGCGCGCCGCGGTGTCGGGTCCGCAGGCGGCGCTGCCGAGCCCCCGGTGCGCCCCGTCGACGTGGACCTCGATGTCGGGGCGGGCTTCCAGGTCGACGTCGTGGGTCGCCCGGGCGAGGTCCTCGACCCGGTGGTGGCTGACGTTGAACCCGAAGCGGCGGTCCGCACCGATCCGCAGGACCACCGCCGCTGAGCCCTCGGTGCGTCGTGAACGGCCGCGTGGGGGCTCGCTCGAGAGGGTGAACCAGCGGACGTCGGTCCGGTGACCGTGCTCCTGGGGGACGATGTGACCCACGTAGGTGTCGGTGACGGTGCTGGTCCAGCGGCCGACGGGCAGCTCCCGGCGGTCCGGGTAGCTGTCGCCGGGCCCGGGCCCGAACCACTCGAGGTGCTCGAGTCGGCCCGTGGCGGTGAAGCGCACCCCGACGCGGGGCAGGTCCGTGAGCGCGTCGGGGACGTCGATCTGCTCGGTGAGCCGGGCCACGCCGTCGACGACCTCGATGCGCTGACGGTGCCGCACCGGGTCGAGCCCCTCGGCGCCCTGCCAGGTTGTGGTGCGCACGACGACGCCCCGAGATCGGGTCAGCGAGACATCGGTGCGCACCAGGCGGTCGAGGCCCCAGCGCAGCCAGCGGCCGCGCGCCCCTATGCCGCTCATCCACCCGACCTTGATCCCGTCGTTGTCGGTCGGTGCCCGCCACAGGGTCAGCTCGGGTGCGGCGAGGTCCAGGGCGTCGCCGGCGACGAGGCGCACCGAGTCATCTGCGCCGGTGACGACCTCGACGGCGACGGCCCGGGACCGCCGTCGCGTCGGGGCCACGGCCGGGGCCGGATGCTGAGGCGACGTGGCGGTCAGGGTGACCTGGCAGCGCGCCGAGGTCCACCCCGCCGGCGCCCACGGCGGGCGCCGCCGCGGGGTGGCGACCACGTCGAGGTGGACCTCACCCGCTGCCTCGTCCCGCGCCCGGCGGGCGGGGGTGGGGAGGGCGACGATCACCGTCGCGCCGGTGGCGACCGGGGCGACCTCCAGTGCGCCGCTCTCGGTCACCGCGCCGTCGAGCCGCAGCTCCCAGCGCCACCGGAGATCCCCCAGGTCGGTGAACCAGCGCCGGTTGGTGAGGGCCAGCTCCGCACCGTGGAGGGTGACGGCGACGGGCTCGTTGAGGTGGGCGTACTCGACGAGCAACGGGTGTGGCACCCGGTCCGGTGACACCAGCCCGTCGCAGCAGAAGCTGGCGTCGTGGCGATCCTCACCGAAGTCGCCGCCGTAGCCGAACGAGCCGTCGCCCCGGCGGAGCCCGTGGTCGCACCACTCCCAGATGAACCCACCCTGCAGGCCCGGCTCGGCATCGAAGGCGGCGACGTAGTCGGCCAACCCGCCGGCGTTGCCCATGGCGTGGCTGAACTCGCAGAGGATCAGCGGTCGTCGCCGGTCCCGGCCCGATCGGGCCCACTCGGTGATCGCCTCGACCGAGGCGTACATCGGGCACACCAGGTCCGTGGCGGGAGCCTCGGCGTGGAGGTCCTCGCCGATGGCCCCCTCGTAGTGCAGAGGCCGCGACGGGTCGGTGCGGCGGATCCAGGCCGCCATGGCGTCGTGGGCGGCGCCGTAGCCGGCCTCGTTGCCGAGCGACCAGGCGATCACACAGGCGTGGCCCTGGTCGCGCTGCACCATGCGCACCCCGCGCTCGACGATCGCGAGCTGGTAGCGAGGATCGTGAGCGAGGGCGACCTGGCGGGCGTGGGACTCGACGTTCGCCTCGTCGATCACGTACACCCCGTAGGTGTCGCAGAGCTCGTAGAAGCGGGGGTCGTTCGGGTAGTGGGAGCAACGCACGGCGTTGACGTGGTGCTGCTTCATCAGCTCCAGGTCGCGGCGCATCGACGCCTCGTCGACGGTCCGTCCGCGGTCGGGGTCCTGCTCGTGGCGGTTGACGCCCACGATCCGCACCGGCGCCCCGTTCACGAGCAGCTGGTTGTCGCGCACCTCCACCGAGCGGAACCCCACCCGCTGGGTGCGCACGTCGACGACCTCGCCCGCCGGCGAGGTGAGCGTGACCACGGCGCGGTGGAGCACCGGGCGCTCGTGGGACCACGCCTCGGCGTCCGCGACCTCGAGGTGGCCCCGGACGACGGGTCCGGCGCACAGCATCCCCGAGAGCAGCTCGGTGAGCGGCTCACCGTGCTCGAAGACCGGTACCGGGGTGGCGGACAGGGCGGCGAGCGTCCGGCCCCGTCGACCCTCGAGGCGCACCGCCACGGTCCAGCCTTCCTCCTGGTGCTCGAGGTCGACCTCGACGGCGATGTCGAGGGTGCCGGTGCCGCCGCCGCCGGGACCGGGCCTGAGGCCGGGCACCAGGGCCACGTCGCCGAGCGCCGTCCGGGGGACCGAGACCAGGCGCACCGAGCGGTGAAGACCGGGCAGCCACCACTGGTCCTGGTCCTCGATCCACGTGGCTGCCGACCACTGGCTGACCGCCAGCCACACCTCGTTGGGTCCGCGGCGCAGGTGGTCGCTGATGTCGAAGGTCGACGCCAAGCGACTGTCGGTCCCGATGCCCACGGGTTCGCCGTTGACCCACACGGCCAAGAAGCTCTCGGCGCTGCCGACCTCGAGCAACGTGCGCCGGCGCCGCCAGGCCGCCGGGAGCCGAAACGCCCGCCGGTGGATGCCCGTCGGGTTGTGCGTAGGCACCGCGGGTGGGTCCTCGTCGAACGGCATGATCACGTTGGTGTAGGCGGGGGTGCCGAAGCGGTGGTCGGGCCCACCCTGGAGCACCCAGGTGCCGGGCACCTGGACGTGGTCCCAGTCGGTGTCGTCGGATCCTGCGCCTGGTGATGCGGCTGCCGGATCGTGCACCAGCCGGAAGTCCCAGCGGCCATCCAGCGTCTGCACCCACGGCGACGGCTGCCCGGACCGAGCCGCGGCCTCGTCGGGGAACGGGTCGAGCGGCGGACGCATCGGGATCCGGCCCACGCCGGTGATCTCGGGGGTGGTCCACGGGTCGGGGCCGAGCGGTTGCATCGGCGCATCCTCCCAGGCCGCCCCCCATCCACCGAGCCCTCACGGGCGCGGTCAGGGCCGTGGCGGATCGTGGGTCGGTTTGTAGCCGGGTCGGCCGGGCAGCCGTGAGAGGTGACCGTCCTCGATCTCGAGCCCGCTGCCGCCCCCCCCGCTCCTCCGGCGCTGCGGGCGACCGGGGGGCTCGGAGACCGAGGCCCGACGCTGCCGGCGCCCCGGGGCCCGATCACCGGGGCTCTGCTGCGCCACCTCCGTCACCCCCGCTCCGCGCGTCTGCCGGGCCCCGGGGCGGTCGACGGGGCCCTCGAAGACGACGGCCAGCTCGCCCTGCACTGCTGCTACGAGCTGGCCTACAGGGGCTTCGCCGGGGTCGACGACGAGCTCGAGTGGGATCCGGTGGTCCTCGACCTCCGCGCCCGCCTCGAGCGCATCTTGCTCCGCGACCTGCAGACCAACGTCCCGGTGCCGGACCCCTCCACGACGGCCGTCGAGGTCACGAGCTGGCTGCGGGACACCGCCCGGCCCGGCGACGGGCCGAGCGTGTCGGGCTTCGTGTCCACCGAGGGCACCCTGGCCCACCTGCGAGAGTTCTGCACGCACCGGTCGGCGTACCAGCTGAAGGAGGCCGACCCCCACACGTGGGCGCTGCCGCGCCTCGCCGGTGAGGCCAAGGCCGCCATGGTCGAGATCCAGGCCGATGAGTACGGCGGGGGCGTCGGAGCCGAGATGCACGCCTCGCTCTTCGCCGACACGCTCGACGAGCTCGGCCTCGATGCCGCCTACGGCGCCCACCTCGATCGGCTGCCGGGCGTGACGCTGGCGACCGGCAACGTGATCTCGCTCTTCGGCCTCCACCGTCGCTGGCGCGGGGCCCTCGTGGGCCACCTGGCGCTCTTCGAGATGACCTCCATCGGGCCCATGGGTCGTTACGCGGCGGCCATCGAGCGCCTGGTCGGCTCGGCCCGGGCCCGCCGCTTCTACGACGTGCACGTCGAGGCCGACGAACACCACCAGGTCGTGGCGCTCGACCGGATGGTCGCCGGGTTGCTCGCCGACGAACCTGGCCTGGTCCTCGACGTCGCCTTCGGCGCCGGGGCCCTGATGCTCGTCGAGGGCCGCCTCACCGAGCACTTGATGCGGTGCTGGGGGCGAGGCGAGAGCTCGCTCCTCGCGCCCGAGCCGGTGGTGGGCCGCCGGGCCTCCTGATCCTCGGTCCCGCCGATCCGTCTCGGCCGAGGGAGGCGCGCATCGGTGAATCAGCGGCCGCCCCGCGCCAGGGTTCGCGTCGCGCCGGCCTGCGCCGGGCCGTGGGTCAGCCGGACAGAAGGCGGCGCACGGTCTGCTCGCGGCGGGCCATCGTCGCAGTGGCGCGCGACCCCTTCCACGCCTCGCCCAGGCTGCCGTCGCGGTAGGACTCGGGCACGATCGGGTGCACGTAGCAGGTGCGACACACCGTGGCGGTGTTGCCGAGGACCGCGGCGGCCTCCTCGAACGACGTGGTGACCAGTCGGTCGCAGGGCTGGTCGTCGGGGCACGGGTGAGAGAGGGTGCAGGCGGCGATGGTGGTGCCGCCCCACGTGCGGAAGTCCTTGGCACTGGCCTGGGATCCCATGTGGCCCCGGACGTACTCGTTGACCTCGGCCGAGGTCACGGCGCTGACCGAGCCATCGTCGTCGTCCCGGTAGGAGAACAGGTGCTGGCCGGGGAGCTCGTGGCACCGGCGGGCCAACCGAGCGAGCCGGGCGTCGTGGATGGCCATGCGGCGGGCCACCCCGGACTTGCCGACGAAGTCGAGCTCGAGGGTGCTTGTGCTGACCTCGGCGTGCTCGGCGCGCAGCGTGGTGAGCCCGAAGCTCTCATTGTCCTCGGCGTAGCGTTCGTTGCCGACCCGGATGAGCGTCTCGTCGAGGAGGCGGACCACGAGCGCGATCACCTTCGCCGGGGGCAGCCCTCGTCGGGAGAGGTCGGCGTCCACAGCCTGGCGCAGGTCGGGCAAGGCCTCGGCGAACTCGGCCAAGCGGTCGTACTTGGCCGCGTCGCGCACCTCGCGCCACCGTGGGTGGTAGCGGTAGACCTTGCGCAGGCGGGCGTCGCGCCCGGTGGCCAGCAGGTGCCCCCGGGGGTCTGGGTTGATCCACACCTCGGTCCAGGCGGGCGGGATGGCAAGGGCGGCGATGCGCTCCCGCTCGTCGGCAGCAACGGTCGAGCCGTCAACATCGACGTAGGAGAAGCCCTTGCCGCGCCGGATGCGACGTTGTCCGGGGGCATCGTCGGTGGCGTGGTGCAGGCCCGCCTCCGCCGCCGCGACCTCGTCATCCATCGGCTCATCGTTGTGGGTCACGAACATCCCGTCGGTGGGATCGTGGGCTCAGCGAGGGCCCGCCGTGGCAGGCCCTCGCCGGTGCGGGCTCGGGTCGGGTGCGGGCCTACTCGTTGGCGCGCTGCTCGGCCTCGTGGGCCTCAGCCTCGGAGCGAGCCTTGTCGGCCTCCGCCTCCTTGGCGGCGACGTCGCGCTGGGACTCGGCCTTGTCCTGCTGGGCCTCGCCTTCGCTCGAGAGGTCGTCGTCGCCCGTGAGGGCGCCGGCGGCTTCTTTGAACTTGCCCTTGGCGTCCTCCACGACACCCTTGGCTCCGGCTTCGGGACCGCTGTCTTTGGCTGCCACGGGCATGCCTCCTGGTTCGGGGACTTCCTGCTTCCCACCGACGTCGGCAGGCAAACCGCGAGGTGGGCGGCAGAGGCGTCCCCCGCGGACACTGGAGCGTCACGACGGCGTCCGTCAGGCGTCCTCCACGTGCCGGGCGTGGAGCCCGCGCCGCCTCGTCCGGCGACCTCTGATCGTCTCTCGCGCCCGGGCCCGCTGACCCGGCGCGATCGGCGTTTTCGCGCCCTTGGCGCTCGCAGGACACGATGGTCCGATCCGCTACCACCGGCGGCGGCCGAGGAGGAGGACGACGTGGCGAGCCGTGGACCGGCGGCGCGAGCGGTTGAGCTCTCCGTCGCGCCCCATCTGATCATCGACGAGGGCGGTCACCTGGTGACGGCCAACCGAAGCGCTCGTACCCTGCTCGGGTTGGCCGAGGATGACGTCGGGCGCGCCCTCGGCGAGCTGGATCCCGGCGGGCTGGCATCCCTGCTCGCAACGGCGGTCGGCGAGGCCGCCGGGACGAGGGCGACGGTCGTGCGACGGGCCGTCGCCGTGGGAGAGGCGGGCCGCTTCGATGTGCATGCCGTGCCTCTCGGCGACGGAGCGTCGCACGGCGCGGTGCTGCTCGCGTTCGTCGATGTCACCGCCGCCGAGCGCACGCAGTCGGCCCTGGACGAGTCCAACGAGGTCCTGGCCCGGCTCGACGAGGAGCTGGACGCCGCCAACGACCAGCTGCAGGCGACGGTGCACGAGCTCCAGTCCACCAACGAGGAGCTCCGAGCATCGAACGCTGAGCTCGAGGTGATGAACGAGGAGCTGGCTGCCGCCAACGTCGAGCTGAGCGCGATCAAGGTCGAGCTCGACCGGCGGACCGCCGAGGCCGACCGGATGAGCGCGTTCCTCGGCTCGATCATCGACGGGCTCGCGGCCGCAGTGGTGGTCGTCGATGTCGACCAGCGGGTGCGCGCCTGGAACGAGCAGGCAAGCCGGCTCTGGGATCGGTCCCGGGGCGACGTCCTGGGCCGGCCCCTGGCGCAGCTCGACCTGCACCTGCCGATGGAGGTCGTGACCCGGCCCGTCCGGTCGATGCTGGCTGGTGAGGGGGCGCCGGAGCCACGCGCCTCGAGCCTCGACGACGACGAGGGACGACCGGTGACCGTCACCTACGCCCCGCTGCGGGGTTCGGACGGGACGGTCGAGGGCGCCGTCCTCATCGTCGCCTCCGACTCCGCCTGAGCGCCTCGACGAGACGCTGCGGGTCAGACGTCCATCCGGGCCCGCAGACGCTTGAGGATGCTGGCGATCCAGCGCGAGACCTGCATCTGGCTCACACCGTAGCGCCGCGCGATCTCGCTCTGCGTCAGCTCGTCGAAGAAGTAGAGGCGCAGGATGTCCCGATCACGGCCTTCAAGGTGCTCGATCGCCTGGCGCAGGTCGACCTGATCCTCGGTGACCAGCAGGTTGCGGTCGATCGCGCCCACCACCTCGTGGGGCGACGATGCGTCGGGTGAGGGGGTGGCGTCGAGCGACGACGGGTTGCGGGCGGCGGCCGCCTCTCCCACCTGGCGCAGCTCCTCGGCGGTGACGCCGAGCTCGTCCGCGATCTCCTCGGTGCGCGGCACCCGGCCGAGCGCCATCGTCAGGCGGTCGGCGGCCTCACGAGCGGGCACGGTCAGCTCGTGCACCCGGCGGGGCACCCGGATGCTCCAGCCGTGGTCGCGATAGTGGCGGCGCAGGGCACCGAGGATCGTGGGGGTGGCGAAGGCGGGGAACGGCAGACCCCGTTCGCAGTCGAAGCGCTTGAGCGCCACGACCAGTGACTCGCGGGCGACCTGGTCGAGGTCCTCGGAGGGCTCGCGGTCACGCCGGAGGCGCCGGGCGAGGGACAGGGCGTACTGGTCGTACTCCTCGACCAGCGCCCGCAGGTGCTGGAGATCGCCCGAGCGCCCGAAGCGGACGTGGAGGAGCCAGAGCTCGAGGGGGACTCCGGGGCGGGAGCTCCAGTCACGCGCATCGGCGCCACGGGGGACGGTGCGGCGGGCGCGCAGCACGTCCACGGAGTCGGTCACCTCCGCCAGGCTGTGGCGCACCCGGCGTCGACGGGCGCGGCTGTCCGCGTGGAGCTGTCGACTGGTCGCCACTGCGGCCCCCGCATCGTGCAGGGTGGTTTCGAGGCGGGAGCCGACGGCATCGGCCGGCGGGGCCAAGGTCGTCGGATGGGTCATGGCGTCGGTCATCGGGTACCAGCGGCGCGTGCCAGGGCACGTGCGGGTGCGACACCAGGGCCCAGGGTACCCCCGCCTCGCCGCCCCTGGCGAGAAGCAGGTGCGGTCACCCGAAGGCCCGGCGGGCGCTGATGAGTTCCCCGAGCGCAGCGAGGTCGCGTTCAGTGTGGCTCTGACCTAGATCGGTGAGTTAGCCGCGCGTACGTTCGTTCGGATGCGCGACGGATGCCTTTCGTTGCGGGAGAATTGGAGCTGCAAAGCCAACCAGTTCCCCGGAACGAAAGGCACCTGTCGGGTGAAGACGATACGCCAAGGACGACCGCCGGTGAAGGTGGGTCGCGATGACCCCAGTCTGACCCCGTCGGCGGGTGTGGTGCTGGTCGCTGAGGTGGACCGGATCCTCGGGGTCACCGACACCATCGACGCCCACGTGGGCCGCATCAAGAAACGACGCCAGGGCCTCTCGGGCGGCCAGGTGGTGCTGGCGATGGCCGAGACCATGCTGACCGGCGGGGACTTCATGGTCGACTTGGACCACGTCCGCGCCGATGGTGCGGGCGCTGCGTTGCGGGCGGTCCCCGAGCCGCCGGCATCGACGACGTTCAACGCCCTGGCGCAGCGCTTCGACGATGTGGCCATTGCCGACCTGGAGGCAGCGGTGGGCGAGCTTGTGGGGCGTGGCTTCGCCCTGATGCCCGAGCCGCGACGGGCAGAACTCGTTGCCGTGCGCCCCACCATTGACCTCGATCCCACCGACATCGAGGTCTACGGCCCCAAGAAGGAAGGGGTGGCCTACAACTACGCCGGGCAGCGGTGCGGTCGGGCCCACCCAGCAGTGTGGGCCGAAGCCGGCGTCGTGCTCGCCGCGGATCTCGGGTCGGGCCGCGATGACCCCCGACCCCAAGCGCCGTCGCTCATCGCCCGCTCGGTGGCGGCCCTGCCTGAGGGTCTGGGACGGCCCCGGGTCCGGGCCGACTCGGGGTTCTTCGACAAGGCCGTGGCCGACGCCGCCGTGGCCCACGGGTGCGACTTCGCCATCGCCGTCAAGCGCAACGCCGCGGTGTGGCGGGCCGAGCGGGCCGTTCCCGAGACGCACTGGCGCCCCGCTGAACGCATGGCCGCTGAGGTGGCCGAGTGCCCCTACCGGCCCGCTGGCTGGCCCGAGGCAACCCGCACCATCGTGCGCCGGGTGCGCCTGGGCGCAGAGGACATCTCCACCGATGCCCGCTCCCGGCGCCGGCGCACCATCGACCCAGACCAGCTCCGCTTGGTCCTCGACGGCGAAGCAGACCACGCCTACGCCTACAGCTTCATCATCACCAACCTCGACGGCGACATCATCGACATCGAGGCCTGGTTCCGAGAGCGCGCCGACGTCGAGGAACGCATCAAGGACTCCAAGTGCGGCCTCGCCCTGCGCCACCTGCCCTCCGGCCACGCCCGCGTCAACCAGATCTGGATGTGGGCCGCGCTGCTCAGCCTCAACCTCTCCGCCTGGCTCCAAGCCCTCAGCGGCGCCGACACCGAGGGCCGGGCCCACGCCAAACGCCTCCGACGCGAGCTGATCTGCATCCCCGCCCGGGTCCTCCGCCACGCCCGCCAAGTGGTGCTGCGCCTGAGCCCCACACAACGCCGCGGTCCGTTCCTCACGGTTTGGGCGGCACTACGAGCGCTCCCCAGTGCCGGACCCTGACACAGACGTCCCGGCCGCCACCGCCCCTCGCCCTGGCCGCCACGACAACCACCAACACCGGCCCATCACCCTCACCCCTCGCGCCCCCACACCACCACACGACGAAGCCACCAGGCCCCTCACGACGATCAGCACGAATTCAAGCCAGACATGAACCCCGCCCACGAACACCTCGCGGATCTAGGTCAGACCACGTCGAACGGTGCGATTGGGTCAACCGGCTGGCGGTGATCGTCCAGCGGTCGAGGCACCCTTTGTCAGGAGGGGCCGGAGAACTGGCCGCCTCGGTCGGAGCGACCCTGGTCGACGGCGGGGGCGTGGTCGTCCTCGTAGCGGGTGAGCTCGGCGCGGCCCACGACGTGCCAGTGCACCTCGTCGGGTCCGTCCGCGAGCCGGAGCGTGCGCTGCCCGGCGTACATCCGGGCCAGCGGCGTCCACTGGGAGACCCCGGTGGCGCCGTGGATCTGGATCGCCTCGTCGATGATCCGACAGACCCGCTCGGGCACCATGGCCTTGACCGCGCTGACCCACACCCGGGCCTCGGCGTTGCCCATGGTGTCCATGGCCCGCGCCGCGCGCAGCACCATGAGGCGCATGGCCTCGATCTCGATGCGGGCCTTGGCGATGACCTCGGTGTTCTTGCCGAGGCGGGCGAGGGGCTTGCCGAACGCCTCGCGGTTCAGGCCCCGCCTAACCATCAGCTCGAGGGCCCGCTCGGCGGCCCCGATGGAGCGCATGCAGTGGTGGATGCGGCCGGGGCCGAGGCGGATCTGAGAAATCTCGAAGCCGCGGCCCTCGCCGAGGAGCATGTTGGCCGCCGGCACCCGCACGTCGGTGAAGCGCAGGTGCATGTGACCGTGGGGGGCGTCGTCCTCGCCGAAGACCTCCATGGGTCCGAGGACCTCGACGCCGGCGTTGTCCATCGGGACGAGGATCTGGGACTGGCGGCGGTGGGCCGGGCCGTCGGGGCTGGTCTCCACCATGGCGATCATGACCTTGCAGCGGGGGTCGCCGGCGCCCGAGATGTAGAACTTCTCGCCGTTGATGACCCACTCGTCGCCGTCCAGCACGGCCCGGGTGGCGATGTTGCGGGCATCGGAGGAGGCCACGTCGGGCTCGGTCATGGCGAACGCCGAGCGGATCTCCCCGGCGAGCAGCGGCGTGAGCCACTGCGCCTTCTGCTCGGGGGTGCCGACGCGCTCGAGCACCTCCATGTTGCCGGTGTCGGGCGCGCTGCAGTTGAGGCACTCCGAGGCGATCGGGTTCTTGCCCAGCTCGGCGGCGATGTAGGCGTAGTCGAGGTTGGAGAGCCCCTCGCCGGTCTCGGAGTCGGGGAGGAAGAAGTTCCACAGCCCGTTGGCCTTGGCCCTGGCCTTCACCGAGTCGAGCAGCTCGAGCTGGCCCTCGCCGTAGCTCCACCGCTCGGCCCGGCCCTCGCCGAGGCGGAAGAACTCCTCGGTGATCGGCTCGACCTCCTCGGCGATGAAGGTCCTGACCGCCTCGTACAGGGGCAGGCCGTGCTCGGACATCGAGAGGTTGAGAGCGGCGTCGGTCGGTGAGCCGGAGTGCATCCCTGGAGCAGCCACGGAGGGTCCCTTCGGTGGTGGGTCTGGGACTCGAGGCTGGCACGCAGCGGCGCGGCGCGCCTCCCTCGCAGGCGCGGCCTCTGGAGCCCCGGGGCGGCGTCGCCGCGGCGCATCGATCACCATGGGACTGGGGCCCGACTTGGTTTCCCCCGAACTGCCACCCTCCTATGCCCTGGACGCCCACCAGGGTGGCGGTTTCGCTCGAGGCTGAGGGTGGCCACCCGACTCGATCGGAACCGCCGCCGACTCGGCACCGGCCGCCCGGTACCGTCTTCGCCATGGCCGATGCACCCGAGACCACCGTCGACGTGAAGCCCCGCAGCCGCGACGTCACCGACGGCATCTTGAAGGCCCCGGCCCGGGCGATGCTCCGCGCCGTGGGCATGGGCGACGGCGACTGGGACAAGCCCCAGGTGGGCATCGCCTCGGCCTGGAACGAGATCACGCCCTGCAACATGACGCTGCGCACCCTGGCCGAGCACACCAAGGTCGGCGTGCGCGCCGCGGGGGGCTGGCCCATGGAGTTCGGCACCATCACCGTGAGCGACGGCATCAGCATGGGCCACGAGGGCATGCGGGCCTCGCTGGTGAGCCGCGAGGTCATCACCGACTCGGTCGAGACCGTCGTCCACGCCGAACGCCTCGACGGCTTCATCGGCCTGGCCGGATGCGACAAGAGCATCCCGGCGATGCTCATGGCCGCGGCCCGCCTCGACCTCCCGAGCGTGCTCGTCTACAACGGCAGCACCCTGCCCGGGGAGCTGGACGGCGAGGCCCTCGACATCACCAGCGTGTTCGAGGCCGTCGGCGCGTGCGCCCGCGGGGCCATCACCACCGAGCAGCTCACCGAGATCGAACGCCACGCCTGCCCCGGCGAGGGGGCCTGCGGGGGCATGTTCACGGCGAACACCATGAGCAGCATCGGCGAGGCGCTCGGCCTGTCGCTGCCGGGCAGCGCGTCGCCCCCCGCGATCGACACCCGACGCCACCGCGACGCCGAGGCCGCCGGCCGTGCCGTCGTCGAGATGCTCCGCCTCGGCATCACGCCCCGGATGATCATGACCAAGGCCGCGTTCGAGAACGCCATCGCCGTCACCTCCGCCCTCGGGGGCTCGACCAACGCCGTTCTCCACCTGCTCGCCATCGCGAATGAGGCCGAGGTCGACCTCGAGCTCGAGGACTTCAACCGCATCGCGGCCCGGGTGCCTCACCTCGCCGACCTGAAGCCCGGCGGCAAGTTCCACATGCGCGACCTCGACGAGGTGGGCGGCGTGCCGGTCGTGATGAAGCTGTTGCTCGAGGCGGGCCTGCTCCACGGCGACGTGCTCACCGTGACCGGCCGCACCATGGCCGAGAACCTGGCCGACATCGACCCCCCCGGACCCGACGGCGTCGTCGTCCACCCCCTCGACCAGCCGCTGCACGCCGAGGGAGGCCTCAACGTCCTCACCGGGTCGCTCGCCCCGCAGGGATCGGTGGTGAAGGTCGCCGGGCTCACCGCCCTGCAGATGCGCTTCGAGGGAACCGCCCGGGTGTTCGACGGTGAGGACGCGGCCATGGAGGCGATCCTCGCCGGTGCCATCACGGCCGGCACGGTGCTGGTGATCCGCTACGAGGGGCCCAAGGGCGGCCCCGGCATGCGCGAGATGCTGGCCATTACCGGTGCCCTCAAGGGCGCCGGGCGGGGGGCGGACTGCGCCCTCATCACCGACGGCCGCTTCAGCGGGGGGACCTGGGGCTTCTGCATCGGCCACGTCGCCCCCGAGGCGGTCGACGGCGGGCCCATCGCCCTGGTGGCCGACGGCGACACGATCCTCGTCGACGTCCACGAGCTGCGCCTCGACCTGCTGGTCGACGAGGTCGAGCTGGCCCGCCGGCGTGACGGCTGGACGCCGCTGGCGCCCCGCTACACCCGAGGCGTGCTCGGCAAGTACGCAAAGCTCGTGCAGGGCGCCGAGACCGGCGCCATCACCAACCCCCGTTGAGCAGGTTGAGCCGCCACCGCCGGCCTCGTCGGCGCTGAGCGGGTGCCGCCACGGGGCCCACCGGCCGAACTGGTCGGGGGATCGGGGGCCCCGACCCCGGGATCGGCTACCAGTTCGCCCTCCGAACGACGACCCGCTGAACTGGTCGGGGGATCGGGGGCCCCGACCCCCGGATCGGCTACCAGTTCGGGTGCTTTGTGCCTCGGGGCGCGAGCGCCTCACTGCAGGCGTCGCAGGTGCCGGGCCCGCCGGGCTCGAAGGAGCGTCCGGTGGGGTCAGGCGACAGCGCCTCCCCGCTGCACACGGCGGTGCCGGCCTCGGGATCGAGGGCGTGGAGGTCGCCGACAGGGACCCAGCGGGGCACGGGGCTGGGCCCGACGTCGCCGACCTTGTGGTCGAGCGGCGTCCATCCCCGGGCGCCCAAGACGAACGAGGCGACGGGCATCAGCGTCGCTCCTCGTCCCCGGTGACGAACCTCGACTGCATCTCGACCTCCTACGGCGACGGTCGACCATCTCGCTCGACCTCCTACGGCGACGGTCGACTACCCCGACGAGCGCCGCTCAACCCGCACCGCGCCGCGCCGCGCCGGTCGGGCGCGCACCAGCGATGCCGGAGCGATGTGCGTGGTTCACCGCGAAGCGGGAAGGGGACCGCCGCCAGCGCACGGGCGGGCCGACACCACCAACCGTTGACCTGGAGGTCATCATGGGATCCTCGAAGAACCGAGCCGGACGCGAGCATCGAGCGGTCGCCCGCGATGCCGGGCTCGGACGCATCTCCTTCGTCAGCATCGTCGCCGGCACCATGTCGGCCTATGGGGCCTTCGCCATCGTGGCCGCCATCACCGGCGCCCTGCTGACCCGCATCGACGTCGACACCGACTTCCAGACCAACGACTGGACGGGCAGCGGCATGGTCGCCGCCCTGGTCACCGCGGCCGTGCTGCTCCTCGCCTACCTCTTCGGCGGCTACGTCGCCGGGCGCATGGCCCGCCGAGCCGGCATCCTCCACGGCGTCCTCGTCTTCGTGCTGAGCCTCGTCGTCGGCGCGCTCGCCGGGGGCGCCGCCAGCCTCTCGGAGGGCACCGACATCGAGGACAACCTCCAGAGCATCGGCGTCCCCACCTCGACCGACCAGATCGAGGGCGTGGCCATCGCCAGCGCCGTCATCTCGCTCCTGGCGATCATCGTCGGGGCTGTGCTCGGCGGCATGCTCGGCGAGCGCTGGCACACCAAGCTGGCCCGCCGGGTCGTCGACCCGGCATACGGGCCCGAGGCCGAGGCCCGAGCCCGTGCCGAGCGCGAGGAGCACCGGCGCGAGGAGCACGTCGATCACGACGAGGTCGTCCGGCGCGAGGCCGCGAACGAAGGCGCCCGGCGAGAGGCCGCGAACGAGGAGGCCCGGCGTGAGGGCGCCCAGCGCCAGGCCGCGGAGGAGGGCGCCCGACGCAAGGCCTCCGATGAGTCCGCCGACGGGGCGCGCCATGGCGACCGCACCGCCGTCGACGACCGCCCGGCGGCTGACGACCGCACCGCCGTCGACGATGGCCCTGCGGCACCGGGTCCGCAGGGCTCGCCCGGCGTCGACACCCGCGACCAACCCGAACCGGTCCGGACCGACGCCCCCCCGCCCCCGCCTCCCCCGGCGGCTCCGGCCCCGAACGCAGCGCCCCCGCGGCCCGGGCCGGCCGGTCGGCGACCGCAGTGAGAGGCCGCGCCCGGAGGGACGCGGCCGAGGCGGTCATCGTGACCGCAGCGGTTGCTCGTGGGGGCTCGCGTCCCTGATGAGCCCGCGGGTGGGTCTGGTGCTCGGCGCCGGTGGAGTGGTCGGGCAGGCCTATCAGGCCGGGGTGCTGACGAGCCTCGCGCACGACCTGGGATGGGACCCCCGCACCGCAGAGGTGGTGGTGGGCACCTCGGCCGGCTCGGTGACCGCCACCCTTCTGCGCCTGGGCGTCTCGGCGTCCGACCTGGCCGCCGGAGCGGTGGAGGCGCCGCTGTCGGATGAGGGCGCCCCGGTGATCGAGGAGCTGAGAGGCGACCCGCCCGCCATCCCCCCGCCCACCTGGCGCAACGTGGCGCGACCGTGGCGTCCGCCGTCCCCGTCGCTGCTGGTGCGGAACCTGCGCCGGCCCTGGGCCTTCCGCCCCTCGGTGGCGGCGCTGACGCTGATGCCGGCGGGCACGGTCGACATCGAGCGGCAGGCCGAGGCGTTGGCCGAAGCCACCGAGGGGGCCCCCTGGCCTGAGCGGCTGTGGATCTGCACCGTGCGCCGCCGCGACGGGGCCCGCGTGGTGTTCGGCCGACCGGGCGCGCCGTCCGCGCCGCTGTCGAAGGCTGTGCTGGCGTCGTGCGCCATCCCCGGTTACTTCCGCCCCATCGGCATCGACGGGGAGGAGCACCTCGACGGCGGCGTGCACTCGTCGACCAACGCGGATGTCCTGCGCGACGAGGGGCTCGACCTGGTGATCGTCGTGGCATCGATGTCGGTCGCCGGGGGGTGGGCCGCGGTGCCCGACGTCCTGCTGCGCCGCGGGGTCCACCGTCGCCTCGACCGCGAGCTGAGCCGGCTCCGCCGGGCGGGGACGACCGTCGTGCGCATCGAGCCCGGCCCGCGCGTGCTCCGAGCCATGGGGGTCAACGCCATGGCCGACGGCCGTGGCGCCGACGTGGTGCGCGAGGCGTTCCTCGACACCGGTCGTCGGACGTCACAGCCCGAGGTCGCGGCACGGTTGGCGTCGCTCTCGCCGCAGGCCGCCCGGCGCAACCAGACCGGCGCGTCGGCGGCCACGTGACCACGGCGGCGACGTGACCGTCATCGGCGCCGTCCGTGCCTCGGTGGGTACCGTCGGGTCGTGACCGGGCCCGCCGACGACACGTCCCTCGCCGACGACACGTCCACCGCGGATGACCGTCCTCCCGCGGCCGATCGCCTCGACCGGTACCGCTCGATGCGAGACTTCGAGGTCACGGGCGAGCCGTCAGGGATCGCCGAGGCGCCGTCGGCCGCCGGCGGTGACCGGTTCGTCGTGCAGCGCCACCGGGCCCGCCGCCGCCACTACGACCTCCGGCTCGAGATGGGCGGCGTCCTCGTCAGCTGGGCCGTGCCCAAGGGGCCGACGCTCGATGCCCGGCAACGTCGCCTGGCGGTGCACGTCGAGGACCACCCCCTCGACTACTTCGACTTCGAGGGCACCATCCCCGAGGGGGAGTACGGCGGAGGCGACGTGATCGTCTGGGACTGGGGGACCTGGGCTCCGGACGAGGACGACCCCGTGGCTGCGGTCGAGGCCGGCGAGCTGCACTTCGACGTCTTCGGCGAGCGCCTCGTCGGCCACTACGCCCTCGTCCGCAGGGGCGACGGTGACCAGTGGCTGCTCATCCACAAGGGCGATGCCCACGCCGTCGCCGGCTGGGACCCCGAGGACCATCCCACCTCGGTGCGCAGCGGGCGCACCAACGACGAGGTGCGGGCGGAGGCGGAGGCGATCGACCAGGAGCCTTCGGACGCGAGCGCATCGACGGCCCCGCGTCGCGCCGAGGTCCTGGGGGAGGCATCGACGCTCCCCGAGTGGGACCCGCCCACCCCCGACGAGCTCGACGCCCTCGACGCCCTCGGCGCCAAGGGCGAGTGGGAGCTGCAGGGCCGCACGCTGAAGCTGACCAACCTCGACAAGGTGCTGTTCCCGGCGACGGACGACGATGCCCCGGTGACCAAGCGCGACCTGATCCGTTACCACGCCGTCATCGCCCCGACCATGCTGCGGTACCTCTTCGACCGGGCGGTGAACTCCAACCGCTTCCCCCGGGGCGTCGACGCGCCCGGCTTCTGGCACAAGGCCGTTCCCAGCCACGCCCCGGACTGGATCACCCGGTGGGACTACCCCGGCGCCGGCGCGAAGGACACACGGACCTACATCGTCCCCGACAGCCCGGCGACGCTGGCCTGGCTGGCCAACTACGGAGCGGTCGAGCTCAACCCGTGGAACTCCCGCACCGCGTCCTGGGAGGAGCCGTCCTGGGCCTACATCGATCTCGACCCGGGGCCGCGCAACGACTTCGATGACGTCATCGTGCTGGCCCGACTGCACAAGGTGGTGCTCGACAGCCTCGGGGTGCGGGCGGGGGCCAAGGTCACCGGCAAGCGGGGCATCCAGATCTGGGTGCCGATCGCCGCGGGCCACTCCTTCGAGCAGGCCCGGGAGTGGGTCGAGACCGTCTCGCGCGCCGTGGGGCGCACGGTGCCCGAGCTGATCAGCTGGGCCTGGAACAAGAAGGACCGCGGCGGCCTCGCCCGCCTCGACTTCACCCAGAACGCCATCAACAAGACCCTCGTCGCCCCCTTCAGCGCCCGCCCCGCCCCCGGCGCCCCGGTCTCGGTGCCCATCACCTGGGACGAGCTCGACGACCCCGACCTCACGCCCGATCGCTGGACGGTGCGCACCGTGCTGGACCGGGTCGAGGAGGTGGGTGACCCCCTCGCCGAGCTCGTCGGCCTGCCCCAGCGCCTGCCGCCCCTGTAGACCGTCGCGTCGGGCCCGGTCGCCGTGAGGCCGAGGCCGGGGCGGGGACCGGGGCTCAGGTGGGTCGGGCCGAGAAGCGTCGGGCCTCGCCCTGCGGCGTTCCGTCGTCGGTGACGTGGACCGAGTAGTCCTGGCCCCGCCGGTTGGATGCGGCCCAGTCGTGGGCCGCGTCCTCGCTGACGAGGGGCGGGCTCATGTCGCCCTCGGAGGCCTCGACCGTGTAGCTGGTGGTCATGGGCTCGACTCTACGAGCGTGGCCGACCGATGCGACCGGTGCGCGGAGGAGCCACGCGGCAGCGACTCACGCCGGGGCGTCGGCGAGGTGGCGTTCGAGGCGCCGCAGCGACTTCTCGTTGCGGGCCACGATCAGGGGTTGCAGCAACGGGCTCAACGGGGCCACGAGCCCCAGCGGACCCTCCTCCATGGTCACCCTCGTCCCGCCGGCCGTCTCCTCGAAGGTGATCTGCACCCGGGCCCGGCCCATCGGACGGGCGCGAGCGCGCAGCACGAGCTGCGCCGGTGGCTCAGCCTCCTCGGAGACCGTCGAGTCCTTGACCGTCAGCGGCCCGAGCAGCCCCACCCGGTGGCCGAAGGCAGAGTCCGGTGCAGGCCAGTCGTCGTCGACCGAGAGGATCTCCTGGGTCCCCACCAGCCAGTGGGGGTAGCTGCGAGGGTCTGACACGACCTCGTACACCCGGTCCCGGGTGAAGGGCAGGTCCCTCGTTGCGACGCCCACGTCGGGGACCTCCTCGGATCGGCACGGGGTGCGCCGAAGTTCTGCCCTTCCCCACCGTCGAGGACGGAACCATGTGGGTGTGTGCGGGCGAGGCCGGGAAGGGGGAGTCGACTCGCAGGAGGATGCCGTGACCGAGAACCGCCCACCCGACAGCGCTGTGCTGCTCGATGTCGACGGCACGTTGGTGGACACCAACTGGATCCACACCGTCGCCTGGGCTCGCGCCCTGCGCCGCTGTGGGCGCCTGGTGGCCATGCACCGCATCCACCCGCTCGTCGGCATGGGCGCCGATCTCCTCGTGGAGGAGCTGGTCGGGGAGGAGGTCCCCGGCGCGAGCGAGGCGCACCACGACGAGTACGAGGCCCTCCGACCCGACGTGCGGCTCCTGCCCGGGGCTCGGGAGCTGATCCGCGCCGTGCACGGCTTGGGTCTGGCGGTGGTGCTGGCCTCGTCGTCGAAGGAGGACGAGCTGGACTTCCTCCGCACCCTGCTCGACGCGGAGGACTGGCTGAGCGCGGCGACCAGCTCCGGCGACGCGGAGGTCAGCAAGCCGGCACCCGACATCTTCGCCGCCGCCCTCGACCGGGTCGGGGTGGCACCGGAGAGAGCGATCGTGGTCGGCGACACCGTGTGGGACGTGCAGGCCGCCGACCGAGCCGGCCTCTCGACGGTCGGCCTGCTCACCGGCGGAACCCGGGGCATCGAGCTGCTCGGGGCCGGAGCCGTCGAGGTCCACGAGGACCCCGCCGCGCTCTGTCGCGCCCTGGCGGGCAGCGCCATCGCCCGTCTCGCGTCGACCGGCTGACGAGGCCCTCGCCGCCGTCCTCGGGGCGGCGTCGGGTTGGCCCGCGGAGGAGCGGTCAGTGCCGTCGCCCGGACCTTCACCAGAAAGGCTGCGCCCGATGCACGCGGACATCGAGATCGAGGTCGACGGTGAGGTGCGCTCGACGACCGTCGACACCCGGACGACCCTGCTGGACGCCCTGCGGGACCGGCTGGGGGTCACGGCGCCCAAGAAGGGCTGCGACCACGGTCAGTGCGGCGCGTGCACCGTCCTCCTACACGGCCGACGGGTGCTGTCGTGTCTCACCCTTGCAGTGGCCCACGACGGGGCCGTCGTCACCACCGCCGCCGGGGTGGCCGTCGGTGACGCGCTGCACCCCGTCCAGGAGGCGTTCGTCGACCACGACGGCTTCCAGTGCGGCTTCTGCACCCCGGGCCAGATCTGCTCGGCCATCGCCATGCTCGAGGAGGCCGCAGCCGGCCACCCGAGCCACGTCACCGACGACCTCGTCGCGCCCGTCACCCTCGACGACGACGAGATCCGCGAGCGCATGAGCGGGAACCTCTGCCGGTGCGGGGCGTACGTGAACATCCTCGCCGCGGTCCGCTCGGCGGCTGGGACATGAGGCCCTTCGACTACGAGGTGGCGACCGACGCCCCGTCCGCCGTGGCCGTCGTCGTCGGTCGGGCCGACGCCGCCTTCCTCGGCGGCGGCACCAACCTGATCGACCACATGAAGCTCGGCATCGCCGACCCCGCTCTGCTCGTCGATGTGACCCGCCTGCCGACCGGCGAGATCACCGACCGCCCCGACGGTGGGTTGCGGATCGGCGCGACCGTGCGCAACAGCGACCTGGCCGCCGACCGGCGCGTCCGTGAGCGCTACCCGGTGCTGAGCCAAGCCCTCCTGGCTGGGGCGTCGGGCCAGATCCGCAACATGGCGACCACCGCCGGCAACCTGCACCAGCGCACCCGCTGCGTGTACTTCCAGGATGTCACCACCCCGTGCAACAAGCGTGAGCCGGGATCGGGCTGCTCGGCCCTCGGTGGCTACACGAGGTACCACGCCATCCTCGGGGCATCCGAGCACTGCATCGCCACCCACCCGTCGGACATGGCGGTGGGCCTCGCCGTCCTCGACGCGTCGGTGATCGTCGCGGGGGTCGACGGCGAGCGGAGCGTGCCCTTCGAGGACCTCCACCGCCTGCCGGGTGATCGGCCCGACCTCGACACGACGCTGGCTCACGGCGAGCTGGTGACCGCCGTCGACCTCCCTGCTCCCGGGCGCCCCGTCCGGTCCGCGTACCGCAAGGTGCGCGACCGGGCCTCCTACGCCTTCGCCCTGGTGTCGGTCGCGGTGGTGCTCTCGGTCGATGACGCCACGGTGACCGACGTGCGCATCGCGCTCGGCGGGGTCGCCCACAAGCCGTGGCGGGCGCACCGAGCCGAAGCCGTCCTTCGGGGCGCGCCGGCCACCGTTGTGTCCTACGAGCGAGCCGCCGACGCCGAGCTCGAGCCCGCCGCGCCGCAGGACGGAAACGGCTTCAAGGTGCCGATGACCCGCGCCACGCTCGTCGCCACCCTGCGCGACCTGACCACGGAGGACCGATGACCGACATGCTGGAACCCCGGGCCATGGGGCGCGATCGGGTCCGCCACGACGCCCGGGCCAAGGTCACCGGTGCCGCGCTGTATGCCGGTGACCACGCGGTCGAACGGCCCGTCCACCTCCACGTGCTCCAGGCGTCGATCGGCCGGGGACGGGTGACATCGATCGACGCGTCGGAGGCCTCGGCCCTCGACGGTGTGCTGACCGTCCTCACCCACGAGAACGCCCCGCAGCTGTCGAACGCAGATGACGCCGAGCTGTTCATCCTCCAGTCGCCCGCGGTTGCCTTCCGCGGCCAGATCATCGGTGCGGTGCTGGCCGAGACACCGGAGGTCGCCCGCCAGGCGGCCGGGTCGGTGCGCGTCGCGTATGACGTCGAGGCCCACGACGTCGACCTCCGAGCCGACCGCGACGACCTCTACGCGCCCGAGGAGGTCAACGCCGGCTACGCGACCGACACCGACGACGGCGATGTCGACGCCGCCTACGACGCCGCGCCCCGAAGGGTCGACCAGAGCTACCGGACCCCGCTCGAGGTCAACAACCCCATGGAGCCCCACGCCACCACCGCGACGTGGTCCGAGGACGGGCTCACGCTCCACGACTCGACCCAGGGCGTCCACAGCGTCCGGGCGACCATCGCCCCCCTCTTCGGCCTCGACGAGGACCAGGTCCGGGTCGTGGCTCCCCACGTGGGTGGCGGCTTCGGGTCGAAGGGCACCGCGCACGCCCACATCGCCCTCGCCGCCATGGCCGCGAAGGTGAGCGACGGGCGCCCGGTGAAGCTGGCCGTCACCCGGCAGCAGATGTTCTCCCTGGTCGGGCACCGCACGGCGACGATCCAGCGGGTGCGGCTCGCGGCGGACGAGGCCGGGCACCTCACCGCCGTCGCCCACGAGGTCGTCGAACACACGTCGCGGATCAAGGAGTACGCCGAGCAGACGACGGTGCCCACCCGCTCGATCTACGCCACGCCCAACCGGCGCACGTCGCACCGCCTCGCCCCCCTCGACGTGCCCGTCCCGTCGTGGATGCGGGCGCCGGGGGAGTGCCCGGGCAACTTCGGTCCCGAGGTCGCCATCGACGAGCTGGCCGAGGTGTGCGGGCTCGACCCGATCGAGCTGCGCGTCCGCAACGAGACCGACGTCGACGCGGCCACGGGCCTGCCCTTCTCCAGTCGGACGCTCGTCGAATGCTTCGACATCGGGGCCCTGCGCTTCGGGTGGTCGGACCGGCCCACCGTCCCCGGGTCTCGAGTGGTCGACGGCTGGCGGGTCGGTCTCGGGGTGGCCACCTCGACCTACCCGGTGCACACCATGCCGGGCTCGGTGGCGAAGGTGCGTTCGGAGGGTGAGGGCCACTACGCGGTGCACATCGGCGCCGTCGACATCGGCACCGGGACGTGGACCGCCCTGGCCCAGATCGCGGCCGACGCCCTCGACGTGGCCGTCGAGTGCATCGACCTGGAGATCGGCGACACGTCCCTGCCCTACGCCACGGTCGCCGGCGGATCGTCGGGCATCCGATCGTGGGGCTCGGCCATCGTCGAAGCGGCGCGCCGGCTGCGGTCCGAGCACGGCGACCACCCGCCGGAGGGGGCGAACGGCGAGTCCGAGGCGGCCGACAACCCCGACACCGAGCAGTACGCCATGCGCGCCTTCGGCGCTCAGTTCGCCGAGGTGCAGGTGCACTGCGACACCGGTGAGATCCGGGTGCCGCGGATGCTCGGCGTCTTCGCCGTGGGCCGCATCGTCAACCCCCGCACCGCCCGCTCCCAGCTCGTCGGGGGCATGACCATGGGGCTCTCGATGGCGCTCCACGAGCAGGCGTTCCTCGATCGGGCCACCGGGCACATCGTCAACCACGACCTGGCCGAGTACCACATCGCCGCCCACGCCGATGTGGCCGACATCGAGGCCATCTGGGTCGACGAGGAGGACCCGCACCTCAACCCCATGGGCACCAAGGGCATCGGGGAGATCGGCATCGTGGGCGCGGCGGCGGCCATCGCCAACGCCGCCCACGCGGCCACCGGCACCCGGGTGCGGGAGCTGCCCCTCACCGCCGATCGCTACCTGCCGTGACCGACGGCGCGTCGCCCCGGGTCTGGGTCGACCACGATCAGTGCGTCAGCTCGGGCGCGTGCGTGTTGGAGGCGCCCGACGCCTTCGCCTACCAGGACGGGCCCGAAGCCTTGGCCGTCGCCCTCCCCGCCGCGCAGGCACTGCCCCGGAGTCGCCTCGAGGAGCTGGCCGACCTCTGCCCGATGGGGGCGATCCACCTCGCGGAGCCGGAGCCGGACCGGCCCGGCACCTGACGATGCCGAGGTCGCGGCCCACTTGAGGCGCGGCCGTCGGGCGGGACCAGGCGTCGCGATGCCCTGGTCAGCGGTCGGGGGTCAAGCGGTCCAGGACACCGCGAGCGACGGGGACCGGACGCTGGTGCTCACCCATCACCGCGTTCAGCACCACGAGGGCACCGGTGAGGACGGGAACGGTCCACTGCACCACGCGCAGCCTCTGCTGCGGCCCGGCGGCGCTCTCGGGCGTCTCCGGGGCCGGTTCCGTGGCGCCCTCGACCGGTGCGTCGCCTGCGTCACCGACCTGGTTGCCGAGCCACGCGGCGTAGGCGTGGGCGGCGAGGGCCAGCCCCGTGAGCGCCGCCTTGCTGGTGGCGACGGTGGCCACGCCCTTCTGGCTGACGATCCGGCCTCGGTTGGCGCGCGTGATGCCGATGCCGGCCAGCACGTGGGCGCCGGCGGCGACGGTGTTGACCGGCTGCCACCGCGACCAGCCGATCGCCGCAACCCGAGCCCGGTCGGTCTCGTCGCGCACCTGAGCGGCGGCGCCGTTCAGCCCGATCACGCCCATCAGCGATCCGCCGAACCACGCCGCCAGGCTGGCGTCGTGCACCACTCGAACCGTCACATCTCTCATCATCGACCTCATCTGCCGAGGAGCTCTCGAGCTACCCGAGCACCTCATCTTCCAGCGGACTCTCGGGCTACCCGAGCACGGCGGACGGGAACGGCCCGGTCACGGCGGATGGGAACGGCCCGGTCACGGCGGACGGAAACGGCGCCCCGTCGCCCGTCGCTTCGCCCCGGCACGTCAGTGAGGCCGTTTCGCCCGTCGTGGGCCAGGGCAGACGCGATCGATCCCCAACCCCCGGGGGCCGTCGCCCGGCGAGCAGTGGCGGGCACACCCCGTTTACCCTGGTCCCGAGGGGAAGAGGCGAAGCCCCACCCAAAGGAGCCCTCATGGCCACCTCCCCCGGAGCTACCTCCAACGCTTCTTCCCGAACCGAGTCGTCGTGGAGGCCGGGAACGCTGGCGTCCACGCTGGCCCTCGTCGTCGGCGCCACCTTCCTGCTCATCGGCATCCTGGGCTTCGTCCCTGGCGTCACCCCGGGCCTCGGCGACATCAAGCTGCTGGGCCACGAGTCGGGCGCCGAGCTCCTGGGCCTGTTCCAGGTGTCGGTGCTGCACAACATCGTGCACCTGCTCTTCGGCGTCGTCGGCCTCTGGGCCGCCCGACGGGCCGACATCGCCGTCACCTACCTCGTGGCCGGTGGAGCCGTCTACCTGGTGCTCACGCTCTACGGCGTGGTCATCGACCGAACGTCGGACGCCAACTTCGTCCCGCTCAACGAGGCCGACAACTGGCTCCACCTCGGTCTCGGAATCGGGATGGTCGGCCTCGGCGCCCTCGCCGCCGCCGCCGCCCGTCGCGACCCCGCACGCCGCGACGCAGTGGTGCGCTAGCGACCGGCGTTGCGGCTGGGGCGCCTGTCGTCGGGAGACCTGTGCGCCTGCGCCGGACGCCGCATCGGGAGCTGTGGGAGCCTGGGACGGTGGGACCGCTCGTCCAATCCGACCGGCGGCACCGCTTCGACCTCGCACCTCCGGAGCTGTGGGCGCGGATGGGCCAGGTCGACCGGTACCGCTCCTGGTGGCCGTGGCTGCGCGAGCTCGACGCCGAGGGCCTCCGTACCGGCGAGGTCTGGACCTGCGTGGTGCAGCCGCCGCTGCCCTACCGGCTGCGGTTCGACCTGACCCTCGACGAGGTGGTCCCTGAGCGGTCGGTGGCGGCGACCGTCAGCGGCGACATCGAGGGCTCGGCGTCGTTCGAGATCAACGAGGTGGCCGGGGGCAGCGAGCTGCACCTCGCCTCCGCCCTGGCTCCTCGCCACCCGGTGCTGCGAGCCATGGGGACCGTCGCCCACCCCATCGCCCGGTTCGGCCACGACTGGGTGATTGACACCGGCCTCCGCCAGTTCCGCGACCGCAGCGGTTGACGGGGCGGAGCGCGACGCCCGCGCCGGCAGGAACGTCGGGGTGCTGACGTGCCGCGGTCGGACGACGGTGAGATCGGGTCAGGTCGGGAGGCGGTCGGCGGCCGCCACCGCGGCGTGGAGGCGGGCGGCGACGGCAGGGGTGAGCTCGCTCCGGCGGGCGCGCCAGGTCCAGTTGCCGTCCTCGCGGCCGGGGGTGTTCATGCGGGCCTGGGAGCCGAGGCCGAGCACGTCCTGGAGCTGGACGACGGCCAGGCGGGCCGGGGAGGAGAGGGCGAGCCGGACGAGCGTCCACCAGGGCTCGTCCTCCACGACCCGCGCCGAGGCGGCGGCGACGAGGAAGCGCTCGCGGGTCTCCGACCTCGAGGCGTCCCACCACCCCCGGGCGGTGTCGTTGTCGTGGGTGCCGGAGTAGCAGACGCTTCGCTCGACGTGGACGCTGGGATGGTGGTCCGACGCGTCGTGCACCTCGGCGTCGAAGGCGAACTGGAGCACCTTCATGCCGGGGAACCCGAGGCCGTCGCGCAGGCGCTCGACGGCGGGGGTGATGAGCCCGAGGTCTTCGGCGATGACCGGCAGCGTCCCGAGCTCGGCCCGCGCCGCGTCGAACACCGCCCGCCCCGGGCCCCGCACCCACTGCCCCTCGACGGCGGTCGGGCAGGTCTCGGGCACGGCCCAGTAGGCGGTGAAGGCCCGGAAGTGGTCGATGCGGGTCAGGTCGACCAGCTCGAAGGTGCGCCGCAGGCGCTCGACCCACCACCGATACCGGCGCCGCTGGAGCGCGGGCCAGTCGTAGAGCGGGTTGCCCCAGCGCTGCCCGGTGGCGCTGAAGAGGTCGGGCGGCACGCCGGCCACCACGCCGTCCTGGAACAGCTCCGGGTGCGAGAGGTGATCGGCGCTGCCGGCGGCCACGTATATGGGCACGTCGCCGATGAGTGAGATGCCCCGCTCGGCGGCGTGGCGCCGCACCGCGCCCCACTCGCGGTCGAAGCGCACCTGGTCGAGCACCGCGTCGCGCCCGCCCGCCCACCGCTCCCAGTCGTCGATCCACGCCCCGTGGCGGGCGCGGAACGCCTCTTCCTCTTCCGCGCCAACCGGCGCGCGGCGACGCGCCAGCAGCCCGGGCCAACCAGCGAACGCCGACGCCGAGCCGTAGGGCGAGCGGTGCGCGTCCGGCGGGCCGAGGGGCAGCACCTGCCACCACGACGCGCCGGCGTCGGCCAGCCAGTCGACGAAGCGGAGGGCGTCGTCGCCCAGGCGGCCGCCGGGGATCGATGTGACATGGGCCAACACTCCTGCCCCTCGGGGGACGGCGAAGGGCTCGGAGCCCTTGGTGGCGCTGGAGGAGATGGGGGAATCGAGGGGCAAGATCCGGCCTGGGTGCGTCGGGGGGCGGGGTTGGGTGACCACGGCGCGGGTAGTGGGGGCCGGTGCCAGCAGTGCCCTTCCCCGCCCGCAGCAAACCACCCCACCGCATCCAGATCGAGCACCTGTCGCCCGTCCTCGACTGCGGTCGCTACCCGGCCAAGCGCACCGTCGGCGAGGCCGTGCCCGTCGCCGCCGACATCTTCTCCGACGGCCACGACGTGCTGCGAGCCGTCGTCCGCTGGAAGGCGCCCGACGACGATGGCGACGGCGGCGGCGACGGCGACGGGCGGTCCTGGCAGGAGACGCCGCTGCACCCCGTCGACGCCCACATCCAGGGCGTCCGCTGGGAGGGCTCCTTCCCCGTCGACGCCCTGGGCCGCTGGACGTGGACGATCGAGGCGTGGTCCGACGTCCTGGCCTCGTGGCACGTGGAGCTGACCCGGAAGGTCGCCGCCGGCCAGGACGACCTCAACAGCGAGCTGGCCGAGGGGGCCGTGCTGCTGCGGGCCGCGGCCAAGCGGGCCAAGGGCGCCGACCGGGCCGCCCTCGCCGCCGCCGCCGACGCGGTGGAGGCTCACGGCTCCTCGATGTGGTCTACAACCACACCGCCGAGGGCAACCACCTGGGCCCGATGCTCTCGTTCAAGGGCATCGACAACACCAGCTACTACCGGCTGATGCCCGATGACCCCCGCTACTACATGGACTTCACCGGCACGGGCAACTCGCTCAACGCCGTGCATCCCAGCACGTTGCGGCTCATCATGGATTCGCTGCGCTACTGGGTGACGGAGTGCCACGTCGACGGCTTCCGCTTCGACCTGGCCAGCGCCCTGGCCCGGGAGCTCTACGAGGTCGATCGCCTCTCAGCCTTCTTCGACACTATCCACCAGGACCCGGTCCTCTCGCAGGTCAAGCTCATCGCCGAGCCCTGGGACGTCGGCCCCGGCGGCTACCAGGTGGGCAACTTCCCGGTCCTGTGGACCGAGTGGAACGGCATGTACCGCGACACCATGCGCGACTTCTGGCGGGGCCGGTCCGACCACTCCGAGTTCGCGTCGCGCCTCACCGGGTCGAGCGACCTCTATGAGTCCGACGGCCGCTCGCCGGTGGCGTCGATCAACTTCTTCACCGCCCACGACGGCTTCACGCTCTCGGACCTCGTCAGCTACGACCACAAGCACAACGAGGCCAACAAGGAGGACAACCAGGATGGCACCGACGACAACCGGTCGTGGAACTGCGGCGTCGAGGGCCCCAGCGACGACGCCGAGGTCCTCGCCCTCCGGGCCCGTCAGCAGCGCAACATGATGACGACCCTGCTCGTCAGCCAGGGCGTCCCCATGCTCCTCGGCGGCGACGAGATCTGTCGCAGCCAGGGCGGCAACAACAACGCGTGGTGCCAGGACAACGAGATCTCGTGGTTCGACTGGGAGCTCGACGACGCCGCCCGGGCGATGTACGACTTCACCCAGCGGCTGATCCGCCTCCGCCAGGAGCACCCGGTGTTCCGTCGCCGGCACTTCCTGCGGGGTGATTCCGGTGACGAGCCGGGCCTCCCCGACGCCTGGTGGTTCCGGCCCGACGGCCGGCGCATGACCACCCGCGACTGGAACCGCGCCGACAGCCACGCCGTGGGCCTGTTCCTGAACGGCAGCGAGATCCCCTACCGAGACCGCCGGGGGCGCACGATCGACGACGACTCGTTCATCCTGCTCTTCAACGCCCACCACGAGGATGTCGACTTCGTGCTCCCGGCCCGCCGCTTCGGTGCCCGGTGGGCCCTGGAGCTCACCACCGTCGACCCGGCCCTCGCCGCCGGCGCGTGGTCCTCGCCATCTCGTGACCAGGTCGAGATCATGGCCCGGTCGATCACGATCCTGCGCCGCCAGGAGTAGCGAACCCGTGTCCGAACCTGTCGCCGAGCCCGTGTCCGACGTCGACGCCGACGGTGGTCGCCACCGCCTGCTCGCCACCTACCGCCTCCAGCTCTCGCCCGAGCTCGACTTCGCCGCGGTTGCCGAGCTGGTCCCCTACCTGCGCGACCTCGGTGTGTCGCACCTCTACCTCTCGCCCGTCCTCCGGGCTCGGGAAGCCTCCACCCACGGCTACGACCAGGTCGATCCCACCCGCGTCTCGGACACGCTGGGCGGGGAGGAGGGCCTGCGGGCCCTCGCCGCCCAAGGCCTCGGCATCGTGCTCGACATCGTGCCCAACCACATGGGCACCGGAGAGGAGAACCCCTGGTGGACCGACGAGGCCCGGCGCGAACAGTTCTTCGACCTCGACGCCGAGACGGGTCGATGGCGCCGGTTCTTCGATGTCGACGACCTCGCCGCCCTGCGCCAGGAGGACGACGAGGTCTTCGAGACAACCCACCGCAAGGTGCTCCAGCTGCTGGCCGACGGTGTGGTCGCCGGTGTCCGCGTCGACCACCCTGACGGCCTGGCCGACCCGGCCGGGTACCTCGAGCGGCTGGCGGCCCAGGGCACGGGGGACGTGTGGATCGAGAAGATCCTGCACACCGGTGAGGTCCTGCGCGACTGGCCGGTGTCGGGCACCGTCGGGTACGAGTTCCTCAACGACGTGACCGCCCTGTTCGTCGACCCCGCCGGCGAGGCCCCCCTCACCGAGCTGTGGCACCGGATCTCGGGCGACACCCGCCCCTTCGCCGAGGTGGCGGCCGAGGCCGAGCTCGAACAGGCCCGCACCTCGTTCGCCCCCGAGGTCGAGCGCCTGGCCCGGGTCGCGGCGGCCGAGGGCCTGAACGACCTGGCCGACGTCGAGCTGTTGTCGCGGGCGGTCGCAGCCCTACCCGTGTACCGGACCTACGTGGAGCCGTGGAGCGGCACCGTCGACGACGGCGATCGCAAGGCTCTCGCCACTGCTGACCTGCCGGACGACCTCGCCCGGGTGCTGTTGCTGGAGGAACCGGGCCACGACTCCTTCGTCACCCGCTTCCAGCAGACGACGCCGGCGATCACGGCCAAGGGCATCGAGGACACGGCCTTCTACCGGTACCTGCGCCTGCTGGCCCTGAACGACGTCGGCGGCGACCCCGGCCGCTTCGGGCTCTCGGTCGACGCGTTCCACGCCGGCAACGCGGAGCGCGCCCGCCGCTTCCCGCGCAACCTGCTCATCTCCTCGACCCACGACACCAAGCGCTCCGCCGACGTGCGGGCCCGCCTCGGCTTGCTGGCCGGGAGGGCCGAGGAGTGGCGGGACCACGTGCAGGGGTGGATGACGCTGACCGATGACCTGGTGGAGGGCGGCGCCCCCGACGACGCCGAGCGCTACCTCGTGTTCCAGACCCTGCTCGGGGCCTGGCCCATCGACGAGGAGCGCCTCTCGACGTACCTGCGCAAGGCGCTGCGGGAGGCGAAGCGGACGACGAGCTGGATCGAGCCGGACGAGTCGTGGGAGGGCCGTGCCATCGGCTTCGCCACCGCGCTGCTCGGCCACCGCCCCTTCCTCGACTCCTTCCTGCCGTTCGCAGCAGAGATCGGGGTCGAAGGGGAACGGGTGGCCCTGGGCCAGGTGCTGCTGAAGCTCACCAGCCCGGGTGTGCCCGACATCTACGGGGGCGACGAGCTGGCCGACCTGTCCCTCGTCGACCCCGACAACCGGCGCCCCGTCGACTGGGAGCACCGCCGCCGGGTGCTCGACAACTTGGCCGCCGGGGCCGAGCCGGAGGCGGCCACGGCCAAGCTGTGGCTGATCCGCGCCGCCCTCGCCCTGCGAGCGCGTCGGACCGATGCCTTCGAGGGCGCCTATCGCCCGCTCGACGCCGGACCCCACGTCGTCGCCTTCGCCCGCGGCGACGACGAAGTGCTCGTGGTGGTTCCGGTGCGGCCCGACTCCGCGGCCGCCGAGGCCGCCGTCATCGCGGTGCCCGACGGGCGGTGGCTCAACGTCCTCGACGGCGGCGAGCGCGAGGTGTCCGGCCCCGAACCGTGGGACGACCTGGTGGGCGGGTGGGGGATCGGCCTCTACGAGCGGACCTGACCTCGGCCGCGGCGACGATCGGGACGGTTTCAACCGATCCGGAGGCGCCCCTGCCAGGAAGTGCCCCGGACCGACGCCGCCATGGGAAACCGTGACCCGCTTCGACGGTCAGCCGGGCAGCGTTTCGCCGCCGATGGGCGCGAGCACCTCGCCGGTGTAGTAGCTCGCCATGCGCTCGGAGGCGAAGAACACGTAGGAGGGGGCGATCTCGTCGGGATGGGCCGCCCGTTCCATGGGGACCTGCTCGCCGAAGCTCTCGACCTTCTCTTCGGGCATGGTGGCCGGGATCAGCGGCGTCCACACCGGGCCGGGGGCCACGGCGTTGACCCGGATGCCCCGGTCGACGAGCACCTGGGCCATCGAGTAGGTGAAGGCGTTGATGGCGCCCTTGGTGGCGGCGTAGTCGATGAGCGCCTTGTTGCCCCGCAGGCCGTTGATCGAGCTGGTGTTGACGATGGCGGCGCCCTCGGACATGTGGTGCAGGGCGGCGCGGGTGCACCAGAAGTAGCTGTGGATGTTGGTGCGGAAGGTGCGTTCCCACTGCTCGGTCGACAGCTCCTCGAGGGAGTCGACCGGCTGCTGGTAGGCGACGTTGTTGACGAGGATCTCGATGCCGCCGAGCTCTTCGACGGTGCGGGTGACGGCCTCGTTGCAGCGGTCCTCCTGGGACAAGTCGCCGGGCAGGAGCAGAGCACGGCAGCCCTCGGCCTCGACCAGGTCTGCGGTGTGGCGGGCGTCGTCGTCCTCCGAGAGGTAGGCGATGGCGACGTCCGCACCCTCCTTGGCGAAGGCGATGGCGACGGCCCGGCCGATGCCGGAGTCACCGCCGGTGACGAGCGTCCGCTTCCCGGCGAGGAGTCCTCGGCCCTCGTAGCCGCGCATCTCGTCGCGGGGCTCGGGCGTCATCTCGTCGGTGCGGCCCGGGTAGGGCTGGGACTGGGCAGGACGCGTGGCGTCGGGCATCGGCACCTCTCCAGGGCGGTGGCCCGGCGATCGGACCCTCCGGGGACTGCCACCCGGGTCGGCGAGCAAACCCCTGGCGACGGCGGATTGGCGAGGCGATGTCCCTGCCGACGCGAAGCGCTTGACGAGGGCGAGTGCGGTGTCCACCGCAGGTTGGCCGATGGTCGTGGGCCGCCGGGGACTCGAACCCTGAACCAGCGGGGCAAAAGGGAAACCAGCAACGACCCCTTGACAAGTTCCGTTGTGGGCCACCAGGGACTCGAACCCTGAACCAGCGGGTTAAAAGCCCGATGCTCTGCCAGTTGAGCTAGTGGCCCGGGGCCGGCGCGATTCGCGGTCGAAAACCCCATCCGCGGAGCGGAGGCCGGCTCCAGAGGGCCGAGCGTAGGCGTTGATCGGCTGTAGCTCGCTCGGATCTGCCGTCTCGCCAGCCCAGTGGGCGTCATCGCCTGGCCCTGGGCGCGCCACACTCGCCGTCCCAGCCGGCTCGGCGGTTCAGACACCCCAGGGCCCGTAGGTGTCAAGAGGCGATCTTGAGGGGTTGGTCGTTGCGGTGGGCCCAGGCGGTGGTTTCGTTGTAGGGGGTGTGGTGGTGGAGGCAGCCGTGGAGGATGCCGACGAGACGGTTGCCGAGGGCGCGGAGGGCTTTGTGGTGGCTGTCTCCTTGAGCGCGT
>NZ_DATLXO010000202.1:0-5431 GCF_035575815.1 Iamia sp. | reverse complement strand
GTCGCCGCCGGGGCGCTGGCGGCGGCACCCGCCCGGGCGGCGCCGCCCCCACCGCGCGCCGCCGCTCCGGTCGCCTGTGAGGCCTCGGCCGGGGCCGCCGGGGGTGTCGGCGTCGCCGTCGCCTTCCCGGAGCAGGCCCTCTTCACCGCGTGCGTCGACCCGGGAGGCTCGGGCATCGACGTCCTGCGCCGGGCGGGGCTCGAGCCGGTGGTCTCCACCTTCGGCTCGGTCGGCGGCGGCGGGGCCGTGTGTGCCCTGACCGACCCCCGCAACAAGACCCAGCTCGGCTGCGCCGCCGGGCCCGACTGCCTGACCTGCGGACGCGACGAGGACGGCTACGCCGTCTACTGGGGCTACTTCCCCGGGTACCGGTACGCCCAAGGCGGCGCCGGCTCCACCCGGCCCGGCGCCGGGGGCATCGAGGCCTGGCAGTGGGACAGCTCCACGTCCTGGAATGGGGCGAAGCCCTACGACATCTGCGAGCCGACCCCCCCGCCGACGACCCGTCCACCGACGACCCGTCCACCGACCACCCGTCCACCGACCACCCGTCCACCAACCACCCGTCCACCGACCACCGCTCCGCCACCCACGACCGGTGGCGGCGGCGGTGACGCCGGTGGTGGAGGAGACGCTGGTGGCAGGGACGCCGGTGGTGGCAGGGACGCCGGTGGTGGTGGAGGCGAGGGCGATGGCGGTGGCGGCGATGCCGACGGGACCGCGCCTCCGAGCCCGATGGAACCGCGCCCCGACGGCGGCGCCCCGCCGCCCGACGACGATCCGGCCGCCGACCCCTCGGCCCCGCCGACCACGGCGCGGCCGGGGCGGACGACCACGTCGTCGACCACGACCACATCGTCGAGCGCGCCGTCGACACCGACCACATCGTCGAGCGCGCCGTCGACCCCGACCACATCGTCGAGCGCGCCGTCGACCCCGACCACCCGACCCGCCGGTGGCGCCGATGCTGACAGCGACGACGTCCGAGACGGAGACGGAGACGGAGACGGAGCCGGCGGCAGCGCCGACGGTGACCGAGACGGAGACGGAGACGGCGCAGTCGATGCCGACGAGCGGGCGGACAGCGCCCCCCCGGCCGGCACCGTGTCGGTGCGCGACGGCGGTGACGGGGGCGGGAGCGCGCTCGTCCCGGTCGCCACGACCGCGGGGCTCGTCGGCCTGCTCGGGGCCGTCGCCCTCCGCGCCCGGCGCCGGCGCGCCGCGGAGGAGCCCGAACCGTTGCCGTAGCACGCCCTCCGGCCGCCACCAATCGCTGCCTCAGACCGGCGGAGGAGAGGTAAAGTCCCCAGGATGGTCAGGGCGCTGGTGCTCAACGTCACCTACGAGCCGTTGAGCGTGGTCACCGGCCGGCGCGCCGCGGTCCTGGTGCTCACCGAACGGGCCGACATCGTCCACGACACCGACGAGGTGCTGCACTCCGAGCGCTTGGCGCTGGCCGTGCCCTCGGTGGTCCGGCTCCGCACCCTCGTGAAGGTGCCCTACCAGCGCCACCTCACCATCAGCCGGCGCGGCGTGCTCGCCCGCGACGCCCACAGCTGCCAGTACTGCGGGTCGCGGGCCGAGACCATCGACCACGTCCGGCCCCGGAGCCGGGGCGGCGACCACACCTGGGAGAACGTGGTGGCGGCCTGCCGCCCGTGCAACCTCCGCAAGGGCAACCGGCTCCTGCCCGACTCCGGGCTCCACCTGCGCACCCGGCCGGCGCCCCCTCGCCGGTCGCTCTGGGTGATCACCGCCGTCGGGGCCGTGCCCGCCCTCTGGCAGCCCTACCTGCAGGTCGCGTGAGCGAGCGGAGCGAGCGAACCAGGAAGCACGGGCTCTCTGACGGCGGAGCCGTCAGCGCTCATTGGTGCCCGGCGATGGGTCCAAGGCTAGACGTGTCCCACGACGAGGTGGTGCACCGATGACGCCGCAGGTGGCCGAGGTCGTCCTGCACCGGGTGCGACTTCCGTTGCGCGCCCCCCACGTCGCCGCCCACGGCCGGGAGGACACCCGCGAGGTGATCCTCGTGGCCGTCGTCGACGCCGACGGCACCACCGGCTGGGGCGAGTGCCCGACCCTCGCCGCCCCCGGGTACAGCTCGGAGTGGACCGACGGCGCCTGGTGGGTCCTCCAGCGCATACTCGTCCCCCAGGTGGTGGCCCCACGGGGCCCCGTCGGCGTCGTCGGGCACCCGATGGCGTCGGGGGCGGTGCGCGACGCACTGCTCGACCTGCGACTCCGACAGATGGGGGAGGGCCCGGCCGCCGCTCTCGGGCCCCTGGCCGACCGGGTGCGCTTCGGCGTGGCCGTGGGCCTCGTCGACGACCTGGATGCGCTGGCGGCGGCCGCGGAGCGCGCCGTCGCCGCCGGGGCGGCCCTCCTCGTGCTGAAGATCCGACCCGGCTGGGCCGTCGCCCCCCTCGCCGCCGTGCGGCGGGACCACCCCACCGTCGCGGTGGCCGTCGATGCCAACGGCAGCTTCTCGGCGGCCGACGGGGACGAGCTCGCCGCCGTCGATGCCCTCGGTCCCGCCTTCATCGAGCAGCCCCTGCCCGCCGACGACCTCGTGGGCGGGGCCCGAGCCGCCACCGCCCTCACCGCGCCGGTGGCGCTCGACGAGGCCGTCGCGACGAGGGGCGACCTCGAGGCCGCCATCGCCCTCGGCGCCGGCCGCATGCTCACGGTCAAGGCGGCCCGCCTGGGCGGCGTGGAGGCGGCGGTCGAGGTCGCGGCCCACGCCGCTCGCCAGGGCTGGCAAGTGCACGCCGGGGGGATGCTCGAGAGCGGTCTCGGACGGGCGGCGGCCCGCGTCGTCGCCGCCCGCCCCGAGGTGACCGGTCCGGCTCTGGTCGGCCCGACCCAGCTGCTGTACGCGGCCGACGTGGTCGCCCCGGTGCGGCCCGACGCGGACGGCATGGTGGCGGTGCCGGCCGGGCCCGGCCTGGCCCCGGAGCCCGACGCGGAGCTCATCGATGCACTCGAGGTCGACCGCTGGCGCCTCGACGGGCGATCGCCCGCCCCGGACCTCGGGTGACCTCGCCTGGTGGGGGGTGGGCGGTCCAGCACCTCACCGGCACCGCCGCCGCCTTCCACGGGCGCGAGCTGCCGTCGAGGGTCGCTCGCCGGGTGTGGGTCCACGAGGTGACCGGGCCGGCCGTGGTGCTCGGCAGCACCCAGCCCCTCGAGGCCGTCGACCGCGGCGCCGCCGACGCCGCCGGCGTGGCGGTGGTGCGCCGTCGGAGCGGCGGGGGGGCGGTGCTGGTGGAGCCAGGTGGGGTGGTGTGGGTCGATGTGGTGGTGCCTCCCGGTGACCGCCTCTGGGACGACGACGTGGCGCGCGCCTTCGCCTGGGTCGGTGAGGCGTGGGCCACGGCGCTCCACCGGGTCGGGGTGACCGGCGCCGCGGTCCACCGGGGAGCACTGGTGTCGACGCCGTGGTCCCGCCTCGTCTGCTTCGGAGGCCTGGGCCCCGGCGAGGTGACCCGGCACGGTCACAAGGTGGTCGGCATCGCGCAGCGGCGCACCCGCCACGGCGCTCGCTTCCAGTGCGCGGTGCCCCTGGTGTGGGATCCGTCGGTCCTCCTCACCCTGCTCCACCTGGAGCCGGGCGAGCGGTCCCGGGGCCGCCGCGACCTCCTCGGTCGCGCCGCGGCGGTGACCGTCCCCGCGGACGCCCTCGTCGAGGCCTTCCTCTCCTCCTTGCCGGACTGAGAGTCCGGCGCCCCGCCTCGACCGTCGGCGTGCCCATGTCGGCTCACGTTGGTGCAGTGGAAGATTTGCCCTGAAACGAGCATCGAAGTGGGTTGACTGACCACCTGAGGGGGCGTAGGTTCAGCGGCATGGGGCAGACCGGTACGGAGATCGAGGACGAAGCGCGCGGTGCCTCCTCGCTCGAGGGGACGCCGACGGCCGGCCCGACCCGCCTGTGCGGTCGCTACACCAACGGCATCGACACCAAGTCAAGGGTGGTGATGCCCGCCGCCTTCCGGACGTCGTTCGCCGCCGAGGGTGGTCTGCTGACCCCGTGGAAGAACATCTGCCTGGCGGCCATGGCCCCGCCGGAGTTCGACGTCTACCGCACCCACGTCGCCCGGCGCCTCGCCGATCAGGACGAGCCCGACATCGAGGGCATCCTGCGCACCCTCTGGAGCTCGACGGTCGACTTCAAGCTCGACGTGCAGGGGCGCCTCGTGCTCCCCGAGGAGATCCGGTCCCAGGTCGGCATCACCAACGAGGTGCGCTTTCAGGGCTACGGGCGCCGCATCGAGCTCTGGCCCGGGCTGGTCACCTCCGACGAGCTCGACGACCGCACCGACCACCTCGCCACCCTCGCCGTGGTCCAAGCCACGTACATCCCTGAGCTCGAGAGCTGAGGGGGGAGAGAGAGATGGTGCTCGCCATGGCCGATCCCAACCCCCCGGCCCCGGCTCACCGGGCCCACGTGCCGGTGCTCGCCGGCGCCGTCGCGACCGTCTTCGAGGGCGTGCTGCCCGGCACCTACGTCGATCTCACCCTGGGCCTCGGCGGCCACGCCGAGATGCTGCTCGACGCCCACCCCGAGCTGACCCTGCTGGGCATCGACCGCGACCCCGAGGCCCTGGCCGTGGCCCGCCCCCGACTCCGCCGCTTCGGCGACCGGGTCACGCTGCACCACGCCCGGTCCGACGAGCTGGCATCGGTGCTGGGCCACCTCGGTGTCACCGACGTCACCGCCATGCTCGCCGACCTGGGCGTGTCCTCGCCGCAGATCGACCAGGCCGAGCGGGGCTTCAGCTACCGCTCCGACCGCGACGGCCCCCTCGACATGCGGATGGACCAGGGCCGGGGTGCCACCGCGGCCGACCTCATCGCCGACATGGACGAGGACACCTTGTGCCGGGCCCTCCGCGACCTCGGCGACGAGCCCCACGCCCGCCGCATCTCCCGCGCCGTGATCGACGCTCAGCCCCGCACCACCGCGGCGCTGGCCGAGGTCGTGCGCTCGTCGGTGCCCGCCGCCCGCCGGCGCCGCGGCGACCCGGCCAAGCGGGTGTTCCAGAGCCTGCGCATCCTGGTCAACGACGAGATCGCCACCCTCGACCGGACCCTCGACGCCGGGCTGGCCGCCCTGGTCCCCGGCGGGCGGATGGCCGTGATCGCCTTCCACTCCGTCGAGGACCGCATGGTCAAGACCCGCTTCCGCACCGCCGCCGAGGGGGATTGCAGCTGCCCTCCGGGGCTGCCGTGCGTGTGCGGGGCGACGCCCACGGCCCGCCTCCTGCAGCGCAAGCCCTGGGTCGCGGAGGCGGCGGAGGCGGCGACCAACCCCCGCGCCACCAGTGCCCGCCTGCGCGCCGTGGAGACCCTGCACGCAGAGGCCACCGGCCCGGGCCGCCCGTCGCCGCCGCCGCCATGACCTCGTCTCGCTCCGCCCTCGTCGCGCCGCCGA
>NZ_DATLXO010000201.1:0-4701 GCF_035575815.1 Iamia sp. | reverse complement strand
CTCAGCGGATAGGTCACCACTTCGCTTGCTCCTCGTCGCCTGGCGGCTCCGAGAAGGGCCAGAGAACCGTGCTTGCCCGCTCTTGGCTCGCTTCGCTCGCCGGGCCGCTCGGGCCACGGCCTCCCTATCCGCTCGGCCTCTTATGCACAGGTCCCGTCCGGTCAGCCTCGGATCTGGCCGTCACCCCGCACGACGTACTTGGCGGTGGTGAGCTCGCGGAGCCCCATCGGGCCCCGGGCGTGGAGCTTCTGGGTCGAGATGCCGATCTCGGCGCCGAAGCCGAACTCCTCGCCGTCGACGAACCGGGTCGAGGCGTTGACGAGCACCGCGGCGGCGTCGACCTCGCCGGTGAAGCGATCGGCGGCGGCCAGATCGCCGGTGACGATCGCCTCGGAGTGCCCGGTGCCGTAGCGGGCGATGTGGTCGATGGCGGCGTCGATCGACGGGACGATCCGCACCGACAGGGTGAGGTCGAGGAACTCCCGGGCCCAGTCGTCCTCGCTCGCCTCTCCCGCCTCGGGGACCAGCGCCCGGGTGCGTTCGTCGCCGACCAGCGTGACGCCGTCGAGGTCGGCGGCCAGGTCACCCAGCAGCGCCTCGGCCACATCGGTGTGCACGAGCACCGTCTCGGTCGCGTTGCACACCGAGGGTCGCTGGGTCTTGCCGTTCACGATGATGGCCCGGGCCATGGCGAGATCGGCGGCGGCGTCGACGTACACGTGGCAGTTGCCGTCGCCGTCGATGACGTAGGGCACCGTGGCGTTCTCGAGGATCGAGCGGATGAGCGACGGCCCGCCGCGCGGGATGAGGCAGTCGATGGAGTCGCGCTGCTGCATGAACTCGACCGCGGCGGAGCGGCTGGTGTCGGTGACGAGGACGAGCGCATCGGCGGGCAGGTCGACCTTGACGTAGGCCTCGCGCAGCACGCCGGCGATGGCGATGTTGGAGCGGATCGCACCCGAGGACCCGCGTAGGAACGCCACGTTGGCGGACTTGAGGCACAGCCCGGCGGCGTCGCTGGTGACGTTCGGGCGGTTCTCGTAGATGATCGCCACCACGCCGAGGGGCACCCGCACCCTCGAGATGCGCAGCCCGTTGGGCCGCACCCACCCGTCGAGCACCTCGCCGACCGGGTCGGGCAGATCTGCGACCTGACGCAGACCACCAGCCATCGACTCGACCCGTCCCGCATCGAGCCGGAGGCGGTCGACGACGGTGGCCGACGTCCCGCCTTCTTCGGCCGCGGCCACATCGGTGGCGTTGGCCTCGAGCACCTCACCGGTGCGATCGACGAGCAGGTCGGCCGCGCCCCGCAGGCCGGCGTTCCTCGAGGCGGTGGACGCGCGGGCCAGTACCCGGGACGCATCCCGGGCTCGGCGGCCGAGGTCGGCGATGGAGGTGCTCACCGTCCGAGCGTACCGGCGGGCGTCGCGGCGTCAGCCGTGACCGCCGCCGGGGCCTCTGACGCCCGATCGCCGTGGTGGGCGCACGATCTCGGCGCAAGAACGGATCGGCCGCAGCGGGTGGCGCTCCGGCGCCGGCGTCCCGGTGCCTTGGCCGTGCGGCAGACTGCCCCGATGCCTCGGGCCCGCCTCGCCACCAACGCCGACGTGGGTCCGCTGGGCGCGGCGCTGGCCCGGTCCTTCTCGACCGACCCGGTCTGGCGCTGGATCGTGCCCGACGAGCAGCGCTGGGAGCAGCGGGCCCCGGCGGTGTTCGGCCACGAGGTCGGGGGGCGCCTGCGGCTGGGCCACAGCTACACCACCGACGACCGGGCCGGCGCCGCGCTGTGGGCCCCACCCGGCCGCTGGCGCAGCAGCGGCCTCGACCTGCTCCGCTCGGCGCTCCCGATGGCCCGCCTCGCACGGGGCGGTGGAGCCCGCCGGGGCCTGGCCGTGCTGCGCGCCACCGAACGGGTCCACCCGAAGGCCGAGCACTGGTACCTGGCGCTCCTCGGCACCCACCCGCACCACCAGGGTCGCGGGGTGGCCTCCGCGGTGCTCGCGCCTGTCCTCGAGCGCTGCGACCTCGACGGCGTCGGCGCCTACCTGGAGTCGTCCAACCCGGTCAACGTCGCCTTCTACCAACGCCACGGCTTCCGCGTCATGGGCGAGGTCGCACCTGGCGGCTCGCCCCCGCTGGCGCTCATGTGGCGCGATCCCGGTCCCGTCGAGGGCGAAGAGCGGTGAACGCCGATCCCGGTCTCGAGGGCGCCGTCGCCGCGTTCGAGCGGTCGCTCACCCCGATCGTGTTGACCCTGGCCGATACCGTCAGCGGCATCGACTCGGCGGCCCTGGCCGCGGACGTCACCCGTGAGGCGTTCAACCTGGCGGCCGCCTTCGTCGACTGCGACGACGTCCACACCGATGCCGAGCTGTGGTCGCTGCTGGCGATCTTCGGCCCCCGCCTGGGCGGCGACCTGCGGCGAGCTGATCCGGCCGACGTCCGTCGCTCCGGCCTGGTGCACGGGCGCCAGGCCTGGCTCGACGCACCGTCGTCGATGCTCGACCTGCTGGCCCGCTACGACCGGCGTCACGCCACCGACCACGCCCGGACCTACCACGACCGGGCGGTGGCCATCGCCTTCGCCATCGCCGCGATCGACCCGTACACGACCGAGACCGAGCTGCGAGCGATCGAGCGCTTCCGCACCACCATGGCCGGCGCCGGTGCCGGGCCGGGTCCCGGCGGTGGGCCCGGCGTCCCCGACCCCGCCACCCTGGGCGCCGGCGGCGGGCCGACCCCCCCCGACGCCCCGGAGGCGGAGGTGGTCCGGGATCCGCCCCGTCCCCTCGAGGAGCTGCTCGCCGAGCTCGACGCGCTGGTGGGCCTCGAGGGGGTGAAGGCCGAGGTGAAGCTCGTCGCCAACCTCATCCGGGTGCAGAACCTGCGCGAGGAGCGCGACCTGCCGGTCGTCGACCAGAGCCGCCACCTCGTCTTCGCCGGCAACCCCGGCACCGGCAAGACCACCGTCGCCCGTCTGCTGGCCCAGATCTACCGGACGCTCGGCGTGGTCGAGAAGGGCCACCTGGTCGAGACCGACCGCAGCGCCATGGTGGCCGGCTTCGTCGGCCAGACCGCGACCAAGGTCGTCGAGGTCTTCGACCGGGCCGACGAGGGTCTGCTGCTCGTCGACGAGGCCTACGCCCTGGTGCGCGGCGGCGGCAACGACTTCGGGCGCGAGGCCATCGACACGCTGGTGAAGCTGATCGAGGACCGCCGCGACCGCATCGTGGTGGTGGTCGCCGGCTACCCCGAGGAGATGGGTGAGCTCATCGGGTCCAACCCGGGCCTGCGCTCCCGCTTCCCGAAGACCATCGTGTTCGACGACTACTCGACCGACGAGCTGGTGGCCATCTTCACGTCGATGGGCGAGAAGAACGGCTACCGCTGCGACGACGGCGCGGCGGAGAAGGTGCGCACCTGGTTCGACGCCCAGGCGCGCGACAAGGGCTTCGGCAACGGGCGCGTCGCCCGCAACCTCTTCGAGGCCGCTGTCGCCCGCCACGCCTCGCGCGTGGTCGACATCGAGGGATCCCCCACCGACGCCCAGCTCACGACCCTCGAGGCGGCCGATGTCCCCGACCTCGACGAGAGCGCGGATTCCGCCATCCGTCGCAAGCCCCGTCCCCCTGACCCGGTCCCGCGCCCGATCGAGCCCTACTGAGCCGAGCTGGTAGCGAGATCGGGCGCCCCCACCCCCAGATCCCCTACCACTACGGCCGGGTGCCGCCCAGCCCCCCGAACTGGTAGGGAGAGCGGGCGCCCCCACCCCCAGATCCCCTACCACTACCGGTGAGGGGGCCCGTCTCACCCACGACACGGAGGAGGGCCAGGGCACGGGAGCACTACGGTTCAACCTCGATGCCACCTCGGCTGGCGCGCCTGCTCGCCCTCATCGCCGCCGTCGTCCTCGTGGTCGGCGCCTTCACCCTGAGTCCTCTCGTCGGGACCGTCACCGCCATCGTCGCCCTCGCCGGGGCGGCGGCCTACGGCGGACGGGTGCTGCTCGCCGGGCCCCGCGACAAGCGGCGTCGGGACCGGCCCGACCCGTTCGCGGTCCACGAGCCCTGGCGCCGCTTCGTGTCCGACGCCCTCGACTCGCGGCGGCGCTTCCACGACGCCGTCACGGGCATGGCCAAGGGACCGCTCCACGATCGCCTGGCGGAGATCGGCGACCGCCTCGAGGACGGCGTGGATGAGATCTGGCGCATCGCCCAGCAGGGCCACACCTTGACCGGGGCTCGCCAGCGAGTCGACGTCGACAGGGTCCGACGCGAGCTGGCCGCCATCGAGGACCAGCCGGACGAGACCCGGGCCCCAGACTCGCGGGCGCACCAGACCGCCGAGGCCCTGAGGGCCCAGGCCGCCAGCGCCGAGCGCATGGACACCGTGATCGCCGAAGCCGCCGATCGGCTGCGGTTGCTCGACGCCCGCCTCGACGAGACGGTCACCCGGGCCGTCGAGCTATCCACCGGCACCGGGCCGTCGGTCGGCGCCGGCACCGTCGGGGGCGACATCGACGGCCTCGTCACCGAGATGGAGGCCCTGCGCCTCGCCCTCGACGAGGCCGAGGAGGCCGGCGCCGTCGGCGAGTCGGCGGACCCCGGCGCCGTCGGCGAGTCGGCGGACCCCGGCGCCGCCGGCGCGGTCGGCGGGTCGGCGGGACCCGGCGCGGTCGGCGGGTCGGCGGGCCCCGGC
>NZ_DATLXO010000200.1:0-4836 GCF_035575815.1 Iamia sp. | reverse complement strand
ACCGATGAAGGCGAGCAGGGCCCACCACAGAACGATGGCCTTGGCCGTGTCGGACTGGACCCGGCTCGCCATCCAGAGCCCGAGGCACACCAGTGGGTTGCGTCGGGCTCTTCCCGGCTCTCGCCGAGCACCACACCCGGGCCCGTGAGGCCCCCGAGGCGTACCGCATGGTGCAGCTGGCGTGGCCCGATCCCGCCGGCGCCCTGCCGTGGGAGCCTCACTTCGCAGGCGAGCTCGCCCCGGTGCAGCTGCTGCTCGGCGAACCCCCGACCTCCTGAACGGCCCCATCCGCGGGGTCCCGGTGACGGGCACGGTCCCCCTCCGGCCCGAGACCGTTCTGGGGGCCGGATTCGGCCCCCAGCGGGAATCCTGCCCCCAGAAGCAACCGGCGACAGCATTGCGGCGGACGGGGCACAGAGCGGGTTCGGCGCCGGTGGCGTCGGCCTCGCTGTCCGGGCGCCGACGGCGCCGCCGACCGTGCGTCAGGGGCGGTGGACCTCGGCGAGCCACCGACCGGTGGTCGGGATCGGGCACAGCGTCTCGGCCGCCCGCAACGACCAGGTCACGGCCCGGGCCACGTCGAGGGGGTCGTCCAGGGACAGCACCACGCCGCGCCGCACGTGGTCCTGAACCACCGTCCAGGCGTCGGGGACGGGGATCTCCTCGGCCGCCAGGCGGCGGACGACCCGGGTGCCGACGCCGTGGCTCAGGCCCAGCTGGGCCGGGCGGCGGCCCCGTCGTCCGTCGGTGGGAGCGATCAGGGTGGCCTGCGGGATGGGCGGGCCCGACGCTCGGAACATCGCACCGATGGCCGAGGGGGTCACCGCGGTGGCGTCGTCCTCCTCGACCTCCGGGAACAGGTTCATCCAGCCTCCGGTCTCGGCGACCAGTCCGGCGAGGGCGTCGATCGCCGCCTCCGGTTCCGCGCCCGTCAGCTCGATGCGCTCAGGAGCTCGACGGCGAGCCACCTCAGCGCCGACCGACGACGGGCTGGTCGAACGGGCGCGCCAGGCCCGGGCCGACGGCCCACCCGAGGGACGCTGCGCCGAGGCCGACGACGCCGGCCGCCGAGGCGACGACGACCCGGTTCCGGCGCTCGGCCGGCGTGGTCGAGATGGGGGACCTCATCGGCGTCTCCGGGTCGGCATCCCGACACCCTGCCAGATCGGCCCCGGCCAGAGAGCCCGGGCCGGAACCGACCCGTCGGGACCTTCGGGCGCGGTCTCACCCCTCGGACTTGAGACCCTGGGGCCCATGGAGAACATAGCGCCCGTCGTTGGCGGAGTCGACGGGTCCGACGGGTCACTCGACGCTCTCGGGGTCGCCCGCCAGGAGGCGTTGCTGCGGCTGCGGCGAACGTGTCGCCCGGCAGCATCGGCTGGCTCCACCCGTGCACGGCGAGTACCGAAGCATGGCGGAGCGACGCCTCATGGAGGGCCCACCGCAACGCAAACCGCGAGTGCTCAGACCCGTCCACGATGGCCACCTGTTGGCTCACCGAACCGAGCAGGAGCCCGGCGAAGTCACCCCGGCCGCTCACCCCCGTCACGGCGTGCGAGGCTGAGGCGATGGACATCGCCACCCTCACCGGCGCCCTCGCCTCCTACCGTGGCGACGAGGGGCTGCGCGTGTCCAACGAATGCCAGAGCGGCCTCACCCTGCTGGCCTTCCTCGCCCCTCCGTTCCCACCCCGCCCCGCGAGCTGAACGGGCGGAGGCCCCGAAGCGCCACCCCTACGAGCGCAGGACCACGAGCCCATGGCACCCCCCGACCACGACCCCACGGGGGACAGCGCGGGCCCTATGGAGGACGAGCTCGATCAGGCCGTCGACCGTCTGCTCGACGAGGGGGTCCAACGGCTCCACCGGCCGTGGCGCATCGTGCTGGTCACCGGGTTCGTCGGCGGCACCGAGGTGGCCCTCGGCGTGCTCGCTCTCCTGGCCGTGCGCGAGGAGACGGGCAGCCAGCTGCTCGCGGGCCTGGCCTTCTCCACCGGCTTCGTGGCCCTGCTCCTCGGGCGCAGCGAGCTGTTCACCGAGGGCTTCTTGGTGCCGGTCACCACCGTCGTGGCCAAGCGGGCGAGCGTGACCCAGCTCGCCAAGCTGGCTCCGGGACCCTGGCCATGAACCTGATCGGGGGATGGGTGATGATGGGGCTGATCACGACCGCGTTCGTCGACCTTCGGGACCGCACGGTCACCGCCGCTGCCCACTTCGTCGAAGCGCCGCTCTCGGCGGAGACGATCAGCCTGTCGGTGCTCGGGGGGGCGACCATCACCTTGATGACCCGCATGCAGCACGGCACCGACTCGACGGTCGCCAAGATCGTCGCCGCCGTGATCGGCGCGTTCCTGCTGGCCGGGCTGGAGATGTTCCACTCGGTGCTCGACTCGCTGCTGATCTTCGGCGCCCTGCACACCGGCGACACGCCCTTCGGCTACGTCGACTTCCTGCGCTGGTTCGCCTACACCGTCACCGGCAACATCGTCGGCGGCGTGGGTCTGGTCACGGTGCTGCGCCTGATCCGCAGTGCCGAGCGCATCGAGGACGAGCGCCACGACGTCGAGGCGGGCTCGGCCTGAGGTTGGGCCGTCGCCGGGCGCTCGGCATGCTCGCAGCAACCGGATGACCCGAACCGACGGAGCGACCCATGAGCACCGACGTGACCGACCACCCCGACGCCGGGCGCTATGAGATCCACGTCGACGGAGCCCTCGCCGGCTTCGCGGAGCGCCACGAGGGTGACGGGGTCATGGTGCTGCCCCACACCGTCGTCGACCCCCGCTTCCGCGGCCAGGGCCTGGCCGCCCTGCTGATCCGCCGGGCCCTCGACGACGCCCGTCGCGACGGCCTCTCGGTCGCGCCGGCCTGCTCGTATGTGGCGAGCTACATCGCCGAGCACCCCGCCGAGCTCGACCTGGTGCCCGAGGCCGACCGGCCCCGCTACGGTCTCTGACCACGGTCCCGTCCGAGCGGCGTCGAGGGCGTGCTCGACGCTGGCTCAGTCCCCGAGCTCGGTTCCGACGATGCCGACGAAGCTCACCATCTCGCCCGGGTAGCCGCCCAGGTTGTGGGTGAGGGCGAGCGAGCGACCCTCATCGACGGCCGCGACCTGGCGGTCGGCGGGGGCCTGGCGGCGGAGCTGGAGCCAGGCCTCGTACATCATCCGCAGGCCGCTGGCGCCGACGGGGTGGCCGAAGCTCTTGAGCCCGCCGTCGGGGTTGACCGGCAGCTCGCCGTCGAGGTCGTAGAGGCCCTTCTCGCAGTCGACCCACGCCTCGCCCCGGGCCGAGAAGCCGAGGTCCTCCATCAGCACCAGCTCGGTGGGCGTGAAGCAGTCGTGCACCTCGGCCAGGGCCAGCTCGCGGCGGGGATCGGTGACCCCCGCCTGGCGGTACGCGTCGGCCGCGGCCGCCGCGATCTCGGGGAAGGTCGTGTAGTCGTACGCCGGGTCGATGAGCCCCGAGCCGTTGCCGGCCACCAGCGAGAGGGCCTTCACGTAGAGCGGGTCGTCGGTGTAGCGATGCGCGTCGGCGGCCCGGCACACCACGGCGGTGGCGGCGCCGTCGGCCACCCCGGCGCAGTCGAACACGCCCAGCTCGCCGGCGACGGCGGGCATGGCGCAGATCGCGTCGACCGACATCTCCTTGCGGAACTGGGCCTTGGGGTTCTTGGCCCCGTTGGCGTGGTTCTTGCTGGCGATGCGGGCCACGACCCGGCGGAGGTGCGCCGGGTCGACGCCGTAGCGCTCGGCGTAGGCGGGCAGCACCATGGAGAACATGGCCGCCGCGGTGAGCGTGCGGTTGGTGCCGTCGGTGGGGATGGGGAAGGCGTTGAGCCCCTGGTAGCCGGAGTCCTTCACCTTCTCGACGCCCACGGCGACGGCGAGGTCATAGGCCCCCGACGCCACCGCGTACGCCGCCGCCCGCAGGGCCTCGGACCCGGTGGCGCACATGTTCTCGACCCGGGTCACCGGCGCGCCCTCGAGCTGCAGGGCCCGGGCCAGCACGATGCCGCTCATCCCCGATTGGGCCGTGCCCAGCCACCAGGCATCGGCGTCGGCCCGTTCGATGCCGGCACCGGTGAGGGCCTCGGTGGTGGCCTCGACGAGCAAGTCGTCGACGCCGCGGTCGAAGTGCTCGGCGAAGGGGGTGCAGCCCATGCCGACGATGGTGACCTGGTCGCGGATCCCGTGTGATGCCATGGTGGTGGTCGACCTTCCTGGGAGTCGTCGGGGTCGGCGGATCAGCCGGCGGCGGCCGCAACGGCGGCGATGATCGAGCCGTCGGCGGCGCGCCGGGGCCGGGCCTTCCAGAAGTAGTTGGCGATGCCGTCCGCGGTGAAGAGGCGCCGGAAGGTCATCTCGACCCGGGTGCCGATGGCGACCTCGTCCGCGTCGCAGTCGGTGAGCTCGATGGGCAGGCGGCCACCGCCGTCGAAGTCGACCACCGCGAAGACGATGGGCGGGCTGGGCGAGTAGGCGAGGCGGTCGATGGTGGAGGTGACCACGGTGCCGGCCACCTCCGCCATGGGCCGGGCCTCCATGTCATCGATGGCCCCGCCCCCCATGGCGACGCGGGCCGGGGGCATGTGCACGCTGCCCGAGGTGCGGTCCTCCGAGGCCACGAAGCCGAACTTCCAGTCCGCGCTGCGGGCCGCCGCCGATGCGGAGGGGCGGGCGGGCTCGGGCCGTCGCGGCGGCTCGGTGGGCAGCAGTCCCCGCCACCGCAGGTAGGTCGGGTACGTCAGGTCTCGGCCGGCGGCGATCTGGTCGGCCACCGGACGGGCGCTCACGTGGTCGGCGACCGCCGCGGTGGCCCGGAAGACCAGCGCGTCG
>NZ_DATLXO010000199.1:0-19544 GCF_035575815.1 Iamia sp. | reverse complement strand
GCCAGAATCGATCGACGACGAGAACCGTGAGGTGCGACGTGACCGACGAGCCCGGACCCGTGTTGGATCAGGTCAACCTGGTCGTGAAGGACATGGAGGCGATGGCCGCCTTCTACGCCCGGCTCGGCCTGGAGATGCAGGGTGGCTCGCCGGAGTGGGACCCTCACCACCGCAGCGCCCGGGCGGAAGGCGGGCTCGACCTCGACCTCGACAGCCGAGAGTTCGCGGCGGTCTGGAACAGGGGCTGGCCGGCGGCGGACAGCGGAGCGGTCCTCGGCTTCCGCCTGCCGACGCGAGGGGCGGTCGACGAGTTGTACGGGCAGCTCACGGGCGACGGCTATGCGGGCCAGCAACCTCCCTACGACGCGTTCTGGGGCGCGCGGTACGCCGTGGTGCAGGACCCCGACGGCAACGCCGTGGGGCTGATGAGCCCGTCGGACCCCGAACACAGGTCGATCGGCCCCGCCCCGCCCACCTGATCCACCCTTGTGCGGTCAGGGGCGGGACGAGACAGTGGCGATGTGGTCGTCGATCCACTGGGCGACGCGCAACGGGTCGCGACGGATGACCCAGTGGCCCCCGGGGACGGGGCGGACCCACCCGTCGACGGACAGGTCGTCGAGGCCGGCGAGCAGGGCGGTGGTCACGTAGGCGTCGTCGATGAGAGCGAGGATCTGCACCGGCACCGGCGTGCGCTCGAGCGGGCCGGCACCGACGTCGCCTCCGTTGGCCCGGTAGAGGTGCAGGCCGTTGACCGCGTCGCGGGCGAGGCCGGGGCCGGGCCACGCCGGCGAGGTCTCCACGCCCTCCTTCCGGCGCAGCATGTGCGGCCAGGCCGGGGCCAGGACGAGACGCCACACCAGCGGCGCCACGACCGGCACCCGGAAGCAGGCGATGTACCACGAGCGGGCCGCCTGACGCAGGAGCGGCCCGAGCTGGGACCGGCGCCACCCGGTGTGGGCCCGCACCCAGCGCTCGACGTGGTCGAGGGCGGGGCCCGAGATCGACGTGAACGAGGCGATGCGGGCGGCGACCTCGGGGCTGCGCACCGCGACCCAGGACTGGACCGATCCCCAGTCGTGGCCCACAAGATGCACCGGGGCGTCGGGCGAGGTGGCGTCGATCACCGCGGCCAGGTCGGCCACGAGGTGGGCCGCGCCGTACCCGGCGGTCGACCGGGGAGCGCTCGACGCGCCGGCTCCTCGCACGTCGTAGGCGACAACGTGGCGACCAGGCTCGGTGGCGAGGAGGGCGGCGACGAGCGGGTCCCAGACGGTGGAGGAGTCCGGGTACCCGTGGACCAGCACGGTCGTGGGCCCGGCCCGGTCGCCCCACTCCCGCACGGCCAGGTCGACGCCGTCGCCCCGCACGGAGCGACGGCGGGGGAGGGGCGGTGCGGCCATGGCGCCCACCCTGCCACCGCCCGGAGGATCAGCGGGCCACGACATCCATCGACCACTCCGGCATGGTGTGGGTGACCGGGTCGTAGGACTGGAGCCACACCGGCAGCCAGTACGGGTCCGCCATGTCCGAGGGGTGGTGGCCCCGCACCAGCGCGCCGGCGAGGGCCGGCAGCAGCTCGAACAGGAACCCGAAGGACCAGCACAGCATCCGCCCGTGGGCCGACGGCCTCCACAGTCGGCTCGAGGCGGCCAGGCCCGCCACGGTGCCGAGCACCGTGAACCAGGCCATCACGACCATGGCCGCCGCCATGCCGGCGGCCAAGGCCACCCGCCGCCCGCCCGTGGCCCGCAGCACGTCGAAGGCCACCGCCTTGTGCTCGACCTCCTCGGCCAGGTGCCAGAGGAACAACGTGGTGGGCACCGGCTCGGCCCCACGGAACAGAGTCGATGAGCGTCGGTCGACCCAGCGGGCGGCCATGAAGGCGAGCATCTCGAACCCCGCTGCGTAGGCCAGGCCGAAGCGGGTCGAACGCCGGTCGAGCCACGCGAAGGTGCGACGGGCCCACCCGTCGATCCGTCCGAGCGATGGGCGCCGAGCGACGAGGATGCGGTTGAAGCGCTGGTGGGCGCCGTGGTGGGCCGCCTCCTGGGCCGCCCAGGCCTCGGCCTCGGCCCGCAACGGGGCGGGCAGGTCATCCAGCACGGCGCGCACGGAGCGCACGACGTAGGCTCGGCGTGGGGCATCAGCAGCGACACCGCGTTGGCCACGGACGCCAGCTCCGGCTGCCCGGGCGTCCAGTCCGGTACGAGGTCCTCGGGCCACTCGAACCGCAACCGGCGCACGCTCGGAGCGGTGGCCGACACGAACGGCTCGAGGCGCGCCGGATCGGCGACGGGCAGGTCGACCACCATTCACCGTCGGCCGAGGGGCACCGACCCTGAGGGCCTCGGCCGGAGGGTTCGACTCCGGGGTGCGCCGCCCGGCTCCGGTGGACGAGGATCACCCGGTGGTGGCGAAGCTGACGTGAACGACCGGCGGCGAGAGCGACGTCCCTCCCTGGCCGATGGTGCCGGCGAGTGGGCGGCGGTGGGGCAGGTGCCGCGCCTGGTGGCGCAGGCCCCGTGGCTGCTGCGGGAGCGGCGAGGACGGGGTGAGCCCGTGGTCGTCCTCCCGGGGCGGGGGGTCGGCGACGCCAGCACGGTGGCCCTGCGCGGCTTTCTCACCGCTCTCGGCTATCGGTGCGGAGGCTGGGGGCTCGGCGTCAACGACGGCAACGTCGGGGCGGCCGTGGACCGTTTCACCACGGTGCTCGAGATGATCGTCGAGCGCCACGGCGCGCCCGTGGCGCTGGTGGGCCAGAGCATGGGGGGCACCGTTGCCCGGGAGGTCGCCCGTGCCCGGCCCGACCTCGTCGCCCAGGTGATCACCCTCGGCGGCCCGATCTTCTCGCCGCTGTCGAACCGGCCGCTCCGCGTCCCGATGACCGTGGTGTACAGCCGAGCAGACCGGATCGTGCCCTACCCGCGCTCGCTCGACCGGGCCCCGGGAAGCACCAACGTCGAGGTGACGAGCCCCCACATGGGCATGGGCATCGACCCCGACGTGTGGCGCGTCGTCGCCCGGCAGCTGCGGACCGGCGCGGAGCCGGGTGAGCCAGACGGAGCGAGAGGCTGAGGGGGGCGGGGACCGATCCGTTGCTGGTGCCGATGGACCGACCACCACGGGGGGTGATGGCGCGGCCACGGGCCATGACGTGGTCCGGACGAGGGCCGGAACCTCGGTACGATCAGGGCACTCGTCCGGGAGGGACATGGCGACAGAGGGCACCCACACCGAGGGCTTCGTCGAACAGCGGCCGGCGCCGGGCGTCTTGCTCCGCCACCGTGGCGCGGAGGTGGAGGTCCACCCGGCGGGTCGCGATGCACCTCGCGTCGAGATCCGCCGGGGCGCGGCCTGGCTGCGGGCCACCGACGAAGGTCCCGGTGTCTGGTTCACCCACGGCGCGACCACCCTGCAGATCCGCAGCGGTGCCGCGGTCGTGGAGGTGCTCGACTTCGAGGCGCTGGTGGTGGTCGTCGCTGGTCGCGCTGCGGTCAAGGGCACCGCCGCGCTGCCCCGCAGCGTCATCGCCGGCCAGGCCGTCACCCTCACCCTCGACGGCACCTTCACCGCGCCCGAGACCCTGGCCGCCGGCGAGCTGGCTGCCGACCGCATGGTCGTCGAGAACCTCGCCCTCGACTCCATGGGATCGGCCACGCCGACGGTGCCCGCACCGGTCGATCCGGACCACGACCCGGAAGACGAGCCGCCCGAGACGGCCCCCGAGCTCGCGGCCGAGGCGCCCCCGACCCCCGCCGTCCCCGTGGACGGACCCGCCCCCGCCCCGCCGGCGGTGCCGGCCCCCGAGCGCACGGCCTGGCCGGCCTCGTCGCCGTCGCACTCGACCGAGAACGGGCCGAGCGCCCTCGACGCCGCCCGGGCCGGCGTCGGGGCGGTCGATCAGGGCGGGGAGGAGGGTCCCGACGCCCGGGCCGGAGGTGACGCCCCGACCGTCGACGCCCCCGCCGACGGGGCCGGTGACGACGAGCCCCGCCCGCCGGCAACGACCGGGACGGCGCCGACGGCGACGGGCCCGGACGAGCGGTCGCGACGCCGTGTGCTCCTCGCTCTGTTCGTCGCGCTGCTGGTGGCGCTGGCCATCGTGGCCGCCATCGCCCTCGGCGGCGAGGACGACCCCGGGACCACCGCCGCCCGCCCCGGGACCACCGCCGCCCGCCCCGGGACGACCGTGGCCGGCCCTGCCGGGGCGTTGAGCGAGCCCGAGGTGCCGGTCGAGCCGGAGACCGACGACGACGAGCCGAGCGGGCCCGTCACCAGGCCTCCGCCCGACACCGTTGCCGCCCTCGAGACCTGCGCGGCAGCGGCCGATGGCTACCGGGCGCAGGGGACGGTGCAGGGCGGCGGCCAGCTGACGTCGCGCTACGAGGTCACCGTCGGACTCGTCGACCCCGACGGCGAGGTGTACGCCGATGAGGTCGGACGGGTCGTGCCCCAGCCCGACCGGTCCAGCCCCAGCCAGTGGATGCTCACGGTTCCGGTCACCGAGGCCGAGGCGCGCCCGGGAACGGAGTGCCAGCTGATCGACGCCGTGGCCCTCCGCATCGAACCCCGCTGATCCACGCCGGTCCACGGACCCGGTACCGGTGCGGGGCTGCCGCGCGTGTCAGTCCTCGTCGAGGGCGACGATCACCGGGCCGGCCTGCTCGCGCTTGGCCCGATACATGGCCCGGTCGGCCCGGTCGATCAGCGCGTCGACCCGCTCGCCGCCGTCGGCCACGACCGCCCCGATGCTGATGCCGAGGGTGCAGGTCGACCCGTCGGGCAGCTCGAAGGGTGCCTCGACGGTCCGGGCGATGCGCTCGATCACCCGGTCGGTGGCCGATCGGGTGCCCAGCTCGACCACCAGCACGAACTCGTCGCCCCCCCAGCGACCACAGGTGTCGCCCTCGCGCACGGTGTGGGAGAGCCGGCCGGCCATCTCCACCAGCACGGCGTCTCCCGCTTCGTGGCCGTGCTCGTCGTTGACGGCCTTGAACCCGTCGAGGTCTGTGAACACGATGAGTGGTCGCAGATCGAGGCGTTGGGCGCGGATCAGGGCCATCCTCATGCGGTCCATCAGCAGGCCCCGGTTGGGCAAGCCGGTGAGGTCGTCGTGGAAGGCCAGCTCGGCCAGCACCTCGTTGACCCCGTGGTGGACGGTGGTCTCGGTGCGGGTGATGACGACCCCGCCGGTGGGCAGGCGCTCCGCGGCCACGAGGAACCAGCGCGCCTCGGTCGGGTCGAGCGGCGCCAGCAGCTCGTACTGCACCTCGAAGCTGGAGCCCCGGCCGTCGAGGAGGCGGGTCACGCCGTCGGCGATGTGGTCGGCGACCGCGCTGGTGGGACGGTGCGGAGAGCGGAGGTGAGCGATCAGATTTGCGCCGACCGGGGCGACGACAGGGTCGTCATCACCCCCGGCGCGGTCCCAGCGCGGGTTGGTGGCCGTCACGGTTCCTCGCTCATCCGCGAGGGCCACGCCGTGGGGGAGCAGGTCGAAGATGGCGTCGCGGGGGCGGAGGTGCTCGGCGACGGGGAGGCTCCGGTGAGCAGCGGGAGACACGGCACCAGCTTGGTCGGGGGATGATCTGGGCGCCACGCTACCCACCACTCCCTGTGGTGAACCGCATACGCTCGCTCTTGTCCCGCGACAGCCCGGGTCCACGGTGGTCCTATGCTGACGGCGCGGGGAGGCCGCCACGTCGATGATCACAACGGTCCAACCAGGCGAGAGGGTTCGGCGCCGGCCGCGGCTCGCTGTCGCCGCGCTGGCGCTGGGTCTGGTCGTCTCGCTGATCGGGGGCCGACCGCTCCCGGCCCAGGACGAGGGGAGCGACCCGGGCGGTTCGCCGGAGTCGGTCGACGCCCTCCGCGACACCTACGAGGAGCTGGCGGGCGACGAGGCCGAGCTGCTCGTCCAGTACGACCTGGCCGGGATCCGCCTCGTCGAGCTGCTGCCCCGTGTGCAGGCGGCCGAGGAGGCGGTGGCGCGAGCCGACCGGGCCGTGGCCGATGCCCAGGCCGACCTGAGCGAGCGGCGGAACGACGAGGCCGAGGCCACCGACACCCTGGCCGCGGCCCGGACCGAGGAGGAGGACGCCGAGGAACGGCTGCGGACCTATGCGGTCGAGACCTACATGGACGAGGGCGACGCCGCCGCCATGGGATCGATCTTCGAGGTGCTCGAGGGAGATGACGGGTCGCTGGCGCGCCGGGGCTACCGGCGCACGGTCGGCGATCAGCAGCGCGACCTGATCGATGACCTGGTCGAGGCCCGTCGGGAGAGCGACACCGCGCTGCGCCGGGCGCGGACGACAGCGCGCGCTGCAGTCGAGCAGCGCACTCGCGTCGGTCAGCTGCGCACCATGGCCGCCGACGCGCTCACCGAGTCGATCCGACTGGCGGACGAAGCGGTCGCCGAGCGTGAGCGACAGGAGCTCCTCCTGCTCGAGGTCCGCTCGCAGAAGGTCGCCATCGAGGCCCGCATCACCAGCCTTCAGAGGGCCGCGGACGAGGTGGCCGCGCTGCTCGCCGCCGCCCAACGCGTCGAGGCGGACTTCGCTCCCGGTGCGGTCGACGACCCGGGTGCGGTCGACGACCCGGATGCGGTCGACGTCCGCATCCCGCTGGAGGGCGGGGTGATCAGCTCCGAGTTCGGCATGCGGGCCCACCCCATCCTCGACGTCACCCGGCTCCACCCCGGGGTCGACATCGGTGCCCCACAGGGCGCGCCGGTGCTGGCCGCGGCCGACGGCATCGTGGTGTCGGCTGAGACCCGGGGCGGCTACGGGCTCACCGTGCTCCTGGCCCACGGCGGCTCGTTGAGCACGGTGTACGCCCACAACTCCGCTCTCTCGGTGCAGGCCGGCGACCTCGTCGAGCAGGGCGACCAGATCGCCGAGGCCGGCTCCACCGGGTTGTCGACCGGCCCCCACATCCACTTCGAGACGCGCCTCGGGGGCGTGCCGGTCAACCCGCGCAACTTCCTCCTGCTCGACGCGGACGCAAGCTGGGCCAAGGACGATGACGACCGCGACGGCACGCCCAACGGGCTCGACGAGGCGCCCGACGACCCCGAGGTGCCCGTCCCGCGCTGAGTGATCGGCTCCGTCAGTCGAAGGGGACGGCAGGGGCCTCGGGGGAGCGCACCTGGGCGGCGAGGGCGGCGACGAGCGGGGCGATGGGCGGGGCCGGGTGCCCGTCGAGGCGCTCGATGGTGCAGAACACCTCGACCGCCTCGCTGCGGCCCTGCAGCGACGCGACCAGCGAGCAGGCCCGGGGGTGGTCGTCGTCCCCTTGCTGCACCAGGAGGAGGATCTCGACGAGGCCCGAGGCCCGGTCGAGGTAGGTGACCTCGCCGAGGGCGTGGCCGGCCTCGACCAGGTGGACCATGACCGTCGCCGGGTCGGCGTCGACCACCAGCGCGTCCCCCTCGACCCGGGTGTCCACCGGCACCGCAGTCGACGAGGGGGACGACCCCGCCGACGGGGATCCGCCCCCGGCTCCCTCCGCGTCGGGCACCGCCGCCGGAGCCCGCAGCACGCGGTGGGCCTCGATCAGGCGGGCTGACTCGGCGGTGGCGGTGGCCCCCGCCCGGTCCGGGTGACGACGACGGATGAGGAAGCGGAAGGCGGCGCGCGCCTCATCGGGTCCGGCGTCGCGGGCGACCCCCAGCACGCGGGCGGCCTCGGCGCGCTCCACGGCTACCCCGCGAACCAGGCCGCCAGGGCCGCCGTCATCCGCACCGGGTCCTCGCTCCCGCACAGCTCCCGGGCGGAGTGCATGGCGAGCTGGGCCACCCCGACGTCGACGGTGGGCACGCCCAGCCCGGCCGCGGTGACGGGACCGATGGTCGACCCGCACGGCACCTCGTTGTGTCCCACGAAGTGCTGCACCGGCACCCCGGCCGCCGCGCAGGCGAGCTCGAAGGCCGCCTGGGTCGCGGGCTCGGTGGCGTAGCGCTGGTTGGCGTTGACCTTCACGACCGGGCCGCCGTCGATGGTGACGGGGTGCCCTGGTTCGTGGCGCTCGGGGTAGTTCGGGTGGGTGGCGTGGGCCATGTCGACCGACGCCAGGGCCGAGCCGGCCACGGCGCGGAGGAGGTCGCTCCGCGAGCCTCCCCGCCCGACCACCAGGCGCTCGAGGACCCCGGTCAGAAGCTCTCCGCCGGCGCCGCGGGTCGACGCGCTGCCCACCTCCTCGTGGTCGAAGAGAGCGAGCACCGCGCCCACCGCGCCCGGCTCGGCGGCGGCCTCCAGGGCGACCAGTCCCGCCCAGCAGGAGACGAGGTCGTCGAGGCGGCCGCTGCTCACCAGCGCGCCACCCACCCCGACGACCGCAGCGGAGGAGAGGTCGTGCACCATGAGGTCCCAGCCACCGATCGCGTCGGGCGCCACGTCGAGGCGCTCGGCGAGGTGACGGCGGAAGCCGCCGACGTCGGGAACCCCGACGCCCCAGATCGGGGTGAGGTGGCGCTGGCGGTCGAGCTTGAGGCCCTGGCTGGAGAGCTCCCGGTCGAGGTGGATGGCCAGCTGGGCCACACGCAGCCAGGGCTCGTCGATGCGCACCAGCCGGGTCTGCACGCCGGTCGCGCCGGCCACCGCGACCCGACCGGCGAGGCCCAGGTCGCGGTCGAGCCACGAGTTGACCAGGGCGCCGCCGTACACCTCGACGCCGAGCTGGCGCCACCCGCAGGTTCCGGTGTCAGGCCGCGGTTTGACGCGCAGCCCGGGGCTGTCGGTGTGGGCCCCGACGAGGCGCAGGCGGGGCGCGGCGGGCCCGCCCGCCGGGAGGGCCCAGGCGATCAGGGCACCGTCGGCGAGCAGGTGGCCGACGGGAGGCGGGTCGGCCCAGCTTGCATCGAGCGCAACGGCGACCGAGCCCGCCTCCGCCCGTCGTCGGGCCGCTTCGGCGGCGGCGTGGTACGGCGTCGGCGAGGCGTCGAGGTAGCCCAGCAGATCGTCGATGGCGGGCGGGTCGGGCGTGGCGGTCGACGGGCTCATCGCACCGGGACCGGGGCGACGAGGGCCATGGCGGCGCGGGCGGGCGTCAGGTCGTCGGGATGGGTCACGCCCACCCAGGTGGTCCCGGCCGGCAGGGCCTCGACCGTCAGCTGCCCCGCCCTGACGAGGGCGTCGATGGCGGTGGGCAGCGGCAGCTCGGCGTCGGGGTCGCCGGCGTGGTCGCGACGGAAGGTGTCGCTGAGGGCTGACAGGTCGGGGCCGGTCGAGGGGTGCAGTCCCCAGAGGTTCATCGACACGGGCGCGTCGGCCTCGATCGGGCCCGCCCCCGAGGCAATGGCCCCGCCGGCGCGGGCGACACCGTGGTGCTCGACCATGCCGACGAGGGTGCAGCCGTCCTCCGCCAGGGCGCACACCGCCCGGGTGACCTCACCGTGCGGTGGCGTGGTCGCCTCGACCGGCCAGGTGACGAGCGCGGCCCGGCCGGGCGCGCAGCGGGGGGAGCGCAGCCAGTCGAGGAGGGCGGCGAGGCCATCGGCACCGTAGTAGTCGTCCGCGTTCACCACCGCGAAGGGTCCGGGACAGGCCGCGGCGGCGAGGGCGACGGCCTCCGCCGCGCCCCACGGCCGGGAGCGCCCCGGGCCCGGGCCCGGCTGTTCGACCACGCTCACGGGCAGGGCGCTGCGCCGCTCGACGCTCGCAACGACCTCGTTGCGGATCTCGGAGCGCACCACGAGCACGACCCGGTCGGCGCCCGCCTGAGCAGCGTCCCGGATGGTGTGGTCGATCAGCGACTCGTCCCCCGGGCCGACCGCCGCGACCTGCTTCAAGGACCCGAACCGGCGGCCCATCCCGGCGGCCAGGGCGACGAGGGTGAACTCTGCCATGGCCCGACGGTACCTGCCACCCGTGTGCCGTCCCGCTGACGGGAACGGGGGTTCGTCGCCCGCGACATCGCGTTGGAGGGGTCCGGCGGTGGACCGGTAGAGTCATCGCACCCCACGGGCCAGCGACGTCCCGGCACCCCGACCACCCCATCACACGATGGAAGGGACGCATGCGCACAGCTCCGGGCCCCCAGGGCCTCTACGACCCCGCCCACGAACACGATGCCTGTGGCGTCGCCTTCGTCGTCGACATGTACGGCCGCGCCAGCCGCGACATCGTCGACAAAGGCCTGCTGTCGCTGTGCCACCTCGACCACCGTGGCGCCTCGGGAGCCGAGATCAACACCGGCGACGGAGCCGGGATCCTCCTCCAGGTGCCCGACCGCTTCCTCCGCGAGGTCGTGGCCTTCGACCTCCCCCCGGCCGGGTCCTACGCCACGGGTATCGCCTTCCTGCCCCAGGGCACCGACGCAGCCTCGGCCGCCGCCGAGGCCATCGAGAAGGTCGTCACCAGCGAGGGCCTGGCCGTGCTGGGCTGGCGCGACGTGCCGGTCGAGGCCTCGATGCTCGGCACCATGGCGCGTGACGTCATGCCCACGTTCCGCCAGCTGTTCATCGCCGGCGCGGAGGGTGACACCTCGGGCCTCGACCTCGAACGGCGCGCCTACATCGTCCGCAAGCGCATCGAGCACGAGGTCGGCACGCCCGACGGCCCGATGGCGGCCCACGACGGCGACCAGGTGGTGGACGAGGTCGGAGACGTCGACCCCTCCAGGGCGGTGGGTGCGGTCGGAGGACGGGTCTACTTCCCGAGCCTCTCGTGCCGCACGCTCTGCTACAAGGGGATGCTCACCACCGAGCAGCTCGACCAGCTCTTCGTCGACCTGCAGGACCCGCGCATCGAGAGCGCCATCGCCCTGGTGCACTCCCGGTTCAGCACCAACACGTTCCCGGCCTGGCCCCTCGCCCACCCGTACCGCTACATCGCCCACAACGGCGAGATCAACACCGTCAAGGGCAACCGCAACTGGATGCGGGCCCGAGAGGCGCTGTTGGCCAGCGACGCCTTCGACGGCACCGACGGCACCTCCAGCCTGGATCGGGCCTTCCCCATCTGCACTCCCGACGCCAGCGACTCGGCCAGCTTCGACGAGGTTCTCGAGCTGCTGCACCTCGCCGGGCGCCCGCTGCACCACGCGGTGCTGATGATGATCCCCGAGGCGTGGGAGAACAACCCCTCGATGGACCCGGCCAAGAGGGCCTTCTACCAGTTCCACGCCTCGATGATGGAGCCGTGGGACGGGCCCGCCTCGGTGGCCTTCACCGACGGCTCGGTCATCGGCGCCGTGCTCGACCGCAATGGGCTCCGGCCGTCGCGCTACTGGGTCACCACCGACGGCCTCGTGGTCATGGCCTCCGAGGTCGGAGTGCTCGACATCGACCCCGCGACGATCGTGTCGCGAGGCCGGCTCCAGCCCGGGCGCATGTTCCTCGTCGACACCGAGCAGGGCCGCATCGTCGGCGACGAGGAGATCAAGTCCACCCTCGCCGGCGAGCACCCCTACGAGGAGTGGCTCCACGCCGGGCTGGTACCGCTCGACCAGCTGCCCGACCGACCGCACATCCGGTATCCCCACGCGGACGTGGTCCGGCGCCAGGTCACCTTCGGCTACACCAACGAGGACCTCAGGATCCTCATGGCCCCGATGGCCCGGACCGGCGGCGAGGCCCTCGGCTCGATGGGCACCGACACGCCCGTGGCCGTGCTCTCGGATCGTCCCCGTCTCCTCTTCGACTACTTCAGCCAGCTCTTCGCCCAGGTCACCAACCCGCCCCTCGACGCCATCCGCGAGGAGCTGGTGACCAGCCTCCTCGGCACCCTCGGGCCCGAGGCCAACCTCCTCGACCCGACCGCGGCGTCGTGTCGCCAGATCCTCCTGCGCCACCCCATCGTCGACAACGACGAGCTGGCCAAGCTGATCCACATCAACGACGGCGGCGACATGGGTGGCATGCGCTCGGTCGTCGTGGGCGGCCTGTACCCGGTGGCCGAGGGCGGCCCGGGCCTCCGCGACGCCCTGGAGCGGGTGCGCACCGAGGTGTCGGCCGCCATCGCCGATGGCGCCCGCGTCATCGTGCTCTCGGACCGTGGCGTCACCCGTGACCGGGCGCCCATCCCGTCGCTGCTGCTCACCAGTGCCGTGCACCACCACCTGGTGCGGGAGAAGACCCGCACGCAGGTCGGTCTGGTGGTCGAGGCCGGCGACGCCCGCGAGGTGCACCACATGTGCCTGCTGCTGGGCTACGGCGCGTCGGCGATCAACCCGTACATGGCGTTCGAGACCCTCGAGGACATGTGCGCCCGGGGCGCCCTCGACGGCGTCGGACTCGACGACGCAGTGGCCAACTACATCAAGGCCTGTGGCAAGGGTGTGCTGAAGGTCATGTCCAAGATGGGGATCTCGACCGTCGCGTCCTACACCGGGGCCCAGGTGTTCGAGGCCCTCGGCCTCGGCCAGGACCTCGTCGACGAGTACTTCACCCTCACCCCGAGCCGTCTCGGCGGCATCGACATCGACATCGTCGCCCGGGAGGTCGCCGCCCGCCATCGGGTCGCCCACGCCGATCGCCCCGCCGAGCGGGCCCACCGCGAGCTCGAGGCCGGCGGGGAGTACCAGTGGCGCCGCGAGGGCGAGCACCACCTCTTCAACCCCCAGACCGTGTTCAAGCTGCAGCACGCCTCGCGATCGAAGCGCTACGACATCTTCAAGGAGTACACGCAGATGGTCGACGACCAGGCCCGACGCCTGTCGACCCTCCGCGGCCTCTTCGAGATCGAGACCGAGGGCCGCACGCCGGTGCCGATCGACGAGGTCGAGCCCGCCTCGGCCATCATCGCCCGCTTCTCGACCGGGGCCATGTCCTACGGCTCGATCTCCGCCGAGGCCCACGAGACCCTCGCCATCGCCATGAACCGGATGGGCGGCAAGTCCAACACCGGCGAGGGCGGCGAGGACGCCGAGCGCTTCGCGCCGATGGCCAACGGCGACTCGAAGCGCTCGGCCATCAAGCAGGTGGCCTCGGGCCGCTTCGGGGTGACCTCGGAGTACCTCACCAACGCGAGCGACATCCAGATCAAGATGGCCCAGGGGGCCAAGCCCGGCGAGGGCGGCCAGCTGCCGGGCAGCAAGGTCTACCCCTGGATCGCCAAGACCCGCTTCTCGACGCCGGGCGTCGGTCTCATCAGCCCACCCCCGCACCACGACATCTACTCCATCGAGGACCTCGCCCAGCTCATCCACGACCTGAAGAACGCCAACCCCTCGGCGCGGATCCACGTGAAGCTCGTCTCGGAGGTCGGCGTGGGCACCGTCGCTGCCGGGGTCTCCAAGGCCCACGCCGATGTGGTGCTCATCTCCGGACACGACGGCGGCACCGGCGCCAGCCCGCTGACCTCGCTCAAGCACGCCGGCGGCCCCTGGGAGCTGGGGTTGGCCGAGACCCAGCAGACCTTGTTGCTCAACGGCCTGCGCGACCGCATCGTCGTACAGGTCGACGGCCAGATGAAGACAGGCCGCGACGTCATCATCGGGGCCCTGCTGGGCGCCGAGGAGTTCGGCTTCGCCACCGCCCCGCTCGTGGTCTCGGGCTGCATCATGATGCGCGTCTGTCACCTCGACACCTGCCCGGTCGGCATCGCCACCCAGAACCCGAAGCTCCGCGAGCGCTACACGGGCCAGCCCGAGTTCGTGGAGACGTTCTTCACCTACATCGCGGAGGAGGTGCGCGAGCTGTTGGCCCAGCTCGGCTTCCGCACCGTCGCCGAGGCCATCGGCCAGGTCGGGCTGTTGAACACCCGCGCCGCGATCGACCACTGGAAGGCCTCCGGCCTCGACCTGGGCCCCATCCTTCTGACGCCGCGGTCCGGCTTCGCCGACCAGGACCTCCACTGCACCCAGCCCCAGGACCACGGCCTCGACCGGGCCCTCGACGTCGAGCTGATCGAGGCGTGCGCCGATGCCCTGGCCGAGGGCATCCCGGTGCGGATCGAGCGGACCATCCGCAACGTGAACCGCACCGTCGGCACCATGCTGGGCCATGAGGTCACCCAGGCCTACGGGCCCGAAGGCCTGCCGGACGACACCATCGACATCACCTTCACCGGCTCGGCCGGGCAGAGCTTCGGTGCGTTCCTGCCCCGCGGCATCACCCTGCGTCTGCTCGGTGACGCCAACGACTACGTCGGCAAGGGCCTCTCGGGCGGGCGCCTCGTCGTGCGGCCCCCAGTCGTGACCCACGGCGGGTTCGTGGCCGAGGACAACGTGATCGCCGGCAATGTCATCCTCTACGGCGCCACGGCGGGGGAGGCGTTCGTCCGGGGCCTGGTCGGCGAGCGCTTCGGGGTGCGCAACTCCGGGGCCACCGCCGTGGTCGAGGGCGTGGGCGACCACGCCTGTGAGTACATGACCGGCGGCCGCGTCGTGGTGCTGGGCCCGACGGGGCGGAACTTCGGCGCCGGCATGTCCGGCGGCATCGCGTACGTGTGGGACCCGGATCGGTCCCTCCACGGGCTGGTCAACCGGGACATGGTCGACCTCGAGCCCCTCGACGACCTCGACAAGAACTGGCTCGTCGGCGTGGTGTTCCGCCACCAGGAGGCCACCGGCTCGGAGGTCGCGGGCCGGCTCCTGACCGACTGGCAGTTCAGCGTCGACCAGTTCACCAAGGTCATGCCCCGCGACTACAAGCGGGTGCTGATCGCCATCAAGGGGGCCGAGGAGTCCGGCGCCGACATCGATGAGGCGATCATGGCCGCGGCCCGAGGCTGAGGAGCGACATGGGAGATACGACAGGCTTCATGAAGCACGGTCGCGAGCTGCCGGCCCGCCGGCCGGTCTCGGTGCGCCTGCGGGACTGGAAGGAGGTCTACGAACCCTTCGCCGAGGGCCACCTCGAGGACCAGGCCAGCCGGTGCATGGACTGCGGCATCCCGTTCTGCAACCAGGGCTGCCCCCTCGGGAACCTCATCCCCGACTGGAACGACCTCGTCTACCGGGACCGGTGGCGCGAGGCCATCGACCGGCTGCACGCCACCAACAACTTCCCGGAGTTCACCGGACGGCTGTGCCCCGCCCCCTGCGAGGCGGCGTGCGTGCTCGGCATCAACCAGGACCCGGTGACCATCAAGCAGGTCGAGGTGTCGATCATCGACCGGGCCTGGGACGAGGGGTGGGTCACCCCGGTGAGGGCCACCGTGCAGACGGGGAAGCGGATCGCGGTCATCGGCTCGGGTCCCGCCGGCCTGGCCGCGGGCCAGCAGCTCACGCGCGCCGGTCACGAGGTCACCGTGTTCGAGCGGGCCGACCGCATCGGCGGCCTGCTGCGCTACGGCATCCCCGAGTTCAAGATGGAGAAGCGCCAGCTCGACCGCCGCCTCGAGCAGATGCAGGCCGAGGGCACCGAGTTCCGGGCCAGCGTCGATGTGGGCGTCGATCTCACCGTCGCGCAGCTGCGCGCCGAGTTCGACGCCATCGTGCTCGCCGGGGGCGCGACGCAGTCCCGCGACCTCCCGATCCCCGGCCGCGAGCTGGCCGGCATCCACCAGGCCATGGAGTACCTCCCGCTGTCGAACCAGGTGCAGGAGGGTGACTTGTCGGAGCCGTCGATCTCGGCCCGCGGCCGCAGGGTCGTCATCATCGGCGGCGGCGACACCGGTGCCGACTGCCTCGGCACCGCCCATCGCCAGGGCGCGGCCAGCGTCCACCAGTTCGAGATCATGCCCCGCCCGCCCGACGCCCGGGCCGACTCCACGCCGTGGCCGACGTGGCCGCTGATGATCCGGACCTCCTCCGCCCACGAGGAAGGCGGTGAGCGGGTGTTCTCGGTCAACACCGAGCAGTTCCTGGGCGACGACGAGAGCCGGGTGCGGGCCCTCGCCATCCATGAGGTTGAGTTCGTCGACGGCCGGTTCGAGAAGGTCGAGGGCTCCGCGACCGAGCTCGAGACCGACATGGTGCTCCTCGCCATGGGCTTCACCGGCCCCGACGAGGGCTCGCTGCTGGGCGACCTCGGCGTCGAGCTCGATGCCCGCAGCAACGTCGCCCGCGACGAGACCTGGGCGACCAACGTCGAGGGCGTCTTCGTGGCCGGCGACATGGGGCGGGGGCAGAGCCTGATCGTGTGGGCCATCGCCGAGGGCCGCTCGTGCGCGGCGGCGGTCGACCGCCACCTCATGGGCGACACGCTCCTGCCCTCCCCGGTCGTCCCCACCGACGCCCCCTTCCGCTAGCAGTCACCGCCCCCCCGCCGCCGCTCCCGTCGGGATCAGCCCTTGATGACCACCGACTTGGCGATCTTGTCGCGCAGCGTCTGCTTCTTGGCGTCCCACAGCGGGAACAGGGCGTCGACGATGACGACGGGGAGGAACAGGCAACAGATCGCGTTGGCGAGGAACAGCAGGTTGCGGACGACCCCCTGGCCCCCGCCGATGTTCTGCCCGGACTGCTCGCCGACGAGGCGCAGCCCGGACTGCTTCATCCCGAAGCTCTGCCCACTCTCACCGGCGAGGTAGCCGTTGTAGAGGATCCAAGCCACCGCCAGCAGGTTGAGCACGATGCCGGTCGGGTTGAACAAGGTGTTGGTGTTGCTCGCCGCGATGGCGAGGCCGATCACGAACGACAGCACGTTGGCCACGATGATGGGCCCGACCCAGTCGATGAGGCCCGACATGAGGCGGTCCTGCCACTCGACGAGCGGACCGGGGACTCCGGGTGGAGGACCACCGGGCGGGGGGAACCCGCCACCGGGCGGAGGGCCACCGGGGAGCCCGCCACCGGGGGGCGGACCGCCGGGCGGTGGGCCACCGGGGGGCGGACCGCCGGGAGGGGGGAAACCGCCGCCGGGCGGCGGACCGCCGGGAGGGGGGAACCCTCCGCCCGACGGAGGTGGGGGCAGGTTGGACATGCGTGAACTCCTTGGATCAGCCGGAACAGTAGATGCTCCGCCGCGACCGGTGCGCCACCGCTGTGCAGCTCTGCGGGCTTCGGCGGCGCGCTTGAAGTCCGTGACGGGCCGCCGATGTGGGACACCCCGATCGTGCTCACCGACGCCCGGGACCGCAACGCCACCAAGGCCACGCTCATCGAGCTGGTGCAACACGCCCTCAGCCGGGCCCACGCCTGACACCCGACCCGGGCGCGAACCCCCCGAGACCCGGGTCCGAGGTGCGCCAGGGTGTGCCGGTTGACACAGGGTGGGCGGTCTGCGAGGGTGCGGCGAGCGGGATCGAACCGGGGGGAGGCGCGGTGCACAGGTGGTCGGCGTGTCTGGTCGTGGTCGGCCTGGTGGTCGCGGGGCTGGCCGGGTGCGCACCCGGTCAGGTGGGGATCAGGGCCGACCCCTCGCTGTACCCGACCTTTCAGACGTCGGTCGTCGACTACGTGAACCGGTGCGACCCGTCCCGCCCCACCTCGGTCGACGTCGCGGTGCCGAGCGGTACCACCGTCTCGGTGGACGGGGCGGCACCGCGCGGTGGGTCGTTCACGGCGCGGGTGGCCCAGCAGGTCGGCCGGCGCTTCACCATCGCGGTCACCACCGACGGGACGACCACGACCCATCACGTCCGCTGCCTCCCCACCGACTTCCCGGCCTGGACCGCGGAGCGCAAGGGAACGCCCCAGGCCGCGTTCTACGTGACCTCGCCATGGGACGGCTTCGGTAGCCCCTCGTACCCCGTCATCTACGACACCAACGGTGTGCCGGTGTGGTGGGGGCCGAAGACCACGAGGTTCTTCGCCACCCTTCTGCCGAACGGGAACATGGCATGGAACGTGGGTGACGTCATCGAGGAGCACCGACTCGACGGATCCCTCGTCCGCAGCTACGCCACCGTCGGAGCACCGCTCGACTTCCACGACCTGATCCTGTTGCCCAACGGCAACCACGTGGTCGTCAGCCTCTCAGAGCGGTCCGACGGCGACTTCAGCTCGTGGGGCGGCCCGGCCCGCGCGCCGTTCGTCGACCACGTCATCCAGGAGATCAGCCCGCAGGGCGACGTCGTCTGGTCCTGGACGACCTCCGAGCACATCGCCATCGCCGAGACGCCGGGCAGCTGGCGAGCTCAAGAGCTGCGCGACCCCGGTGGGGGCTTCGGCAGCAACTACGACCCCTTCCACTACAACTCGATCGAGGACACCGGCGACGGCTTCATCGTGTCGTTCCGGCACCTCGATGCCGTCTACAAGATCGACAAGGCGACGAAGGACATCGTGTGGAAGCTCGGGGGGACCCCTCGCAACGAGAGCCTGACGGTCCGAAACGACCCTGCCTTCGAACGGGCCGGTGGGGGAGGCTTCGGTGGGCAACACGACGCCCGGCTGCTGAGTGACGACACGGTGACCCTCTACGACAACGGCACCCTGCGGAACCGTCCGCCGCGGTCCGTCGCCTACCAGCTCGACCTCGACGACAGGACGGCGACACGGGTGGAGGATGTGAGAGACCCCCAGGTCGCGAGCTCAGGATGTTGCGGCAGCACCCGCGTGCTGCCCGACGGCAACTACGTCACGGCATGGGGGATCAACAGCTCCGGAGCTCCGGACATCACCGAGAGCACCGACACCGACGACCCGCGCTTCCGGCTCTGGTTCCCCGACCACAACGTCTACCGCGGTGTGCCGGTGACCTCCAGCGAGCTGAGTCGGGCGGATCTCAGAGCGGGCATGGACGCGCAGCTCGGCCCCTGACCCCACGATCTCGTCGAGGTGAGGGCGCCGGGCCGGGGGCCGCTCTCGGGCTCGGTGACGGTGGCTTCGGCGCTCCCGGGCCCCGAGGAGACCCGCGTGGCGAACGAGCGTCTCTCCAAAGCGAGCGCGCGTGAAGGTGGGTCCTGACGTGAGACGATGGAGGGACATGGACCAGCCGACGCGCGGTCCTTCGCAAGCGTCGGTGGTCCGAGCATCCGCCGGCCAACGGCGAGACCCGCGTGTTGGTCGGCGGCCACCCGGCGGGTCGCCCGGGCGGGGGTTCCTGGCTTCGGGGTATCCACTCAAGCGGACCTGAATGAGCTCGCCCTGAGGCACACTCAACGCGAATGCGCAAGTAGCGGCGCCTTTGACGAGCCTGGAGGGCGTGAGCCGGCCGTCTCGCAAGAGGCGCATGGCCAGGAGTACGCCGGTTGAGTGGATACCCCTGTCCTGGCTTTCGTGTTGGTCGCGGCAGCCGGAGCCGGTCTCTTCTACGGGTCGATGACACCGCGGTACTACCCGGTCGACGAGCGCTACCACACGGCGTACGCCCAGGCGATCCGCAGTGGTGTCCTGCCCAGCATCGACACGACGCTGCCCGACGACGGTGAACACGGCGCCGCGGATCGCCGGCGCATCTACGTGGCGAACCACCCGCCCCTGTTCCCCGCCGTGCAGGCTGCCGTGGCGGTCGGGGCGGGGTGGGTCAACATCGAGGAGGCGGAGCTGACCGTGGGACGGGTGCTCAACGTGCTCTGCACCATGGCCGCCGTCGTCGCCCTCGCCGGCCTCGGCCGAGCCGTGACCGGCTCGCGACGCCTGGGGCTGCTCTCCGCGACCCTGTTCGCGGCGATGCCGGCGCTGTGGTCGCTGGCCAGCTTCGGCTACAGCGACGGGCTGGCGCTGCTGTCGACGGTCCTCGTGGTCTGGGCCGGCGTTCGGGCCTGGTCCCA
>NZ_DATLXO010000198.1:0-2988 GCF_035575815.1 Iamia sp. | reverse complement strand
CACGCCTGCCGCCGCCTGCCAGGCCAGGTCTCGTTCCAGCCGATCGCAGGCCTCACCGTCGGAGAGGCCCTCATGGGACTGGAGCACCATCACCGTGGCCAGCACCCGGGCCGGCACGGTGGGCCGGCCCCGGACCGAGCTCGTGTAGCAATCGGCGAAGTAGTCGTGAGGAAAGATCACTTCGCCGTAGTCGGCCAGCAGGCGGTAGATCCCCCGCAGGCGCTCACCGAGCAGTTCCCTCGGGCTCTCGAAGCGTTCCTGCGCCGACACCGTTCCCAGGGCCATCCCTGAGTGTTGAGCACCGGGGCCCTCACGTGGTGGATCTCAGCGATTACTTCAGAAGCCTCCTAGGTGGCTGGTGTCTTTCGCGAGGTTGAGTGCTCGCGATTTGGTTCGGGATCGGTCAGGATTACAGACATGAGATTCGCGATCGGTGGCATGCGGTGACGGTGGGCCTCGCGCCGAAGCAGGCGGACCTGCTGGTGGGATCGGCGGTGGTCTGCGACGGTCGGGTGGGCGAGAGCTCGATCTGGGCCGTGTTGCACCGGGAGTGCTACCGGCTGTTCCCCGACGAGATGTTCGCCGACCTGTTCAGCGAGCGGGGCCGCCACAGCGTGCCGCCCTCCATCGTGGCCGTGGTCATGGTGCTGCAACGTCTCTTCGGCCTGAGCGATCGGGAAGCGGTCCAGGCATTCGAGTTCGACGCCCGCTGGAAGTACGCCGCCGGTGGGCTGGACCTGGACTACGGCAGCTTCGCCCACACCGTGCTGGTCGACATGCGGGCCCGGCTCGACGCGTCGGCATCGCCCCGGCGCATCTTCGAGGTGACGGTGGAGGCGGCCGGCGCCGCCGGGCTGGTGGGCCACAAGCGGGTTCTGGACTCCACACCCCTCTACGACGCGGTGGCCACCATGGACACCGTCACCCTGATCCGCTCCGCCATCCGGGGACTGCTGAAGGTGGCCGACGCCGCCCTGGAAACCGGGCTGCGTTCGGTGATGACCAGTGGAGACGACTACGCCAGCTCGTCCAAACCCCACATCGACTGGGACGACACCGAGGCGCGGGCCGCTCTCATCGACACCCGGGCCCGTGACGCCTACGCCTGCCTGGCCCATCTCGAAGGCCGTGAGCTCGACGCCGAGGTGGCCGACGCCGCCGCCCTGGTAGCCACCGTCGTCGGCCAGGATCTGGAGAAGAGCGAGGACGGGACCTTTCGCATCGCCCGTCGAGTGGCCAAGGACCGGGTGATCTCGACGGTGGACCCCGAGGCCCGCCACGGCCACAAGACCGCAGCACGCGGCTTCGACGGCTACAAGGGCCACGCGGCAACGGACCCCGACAGCGAGATCATCACTAATACGAAGGTGACGCCGGGCAACGCCGGGGACGCCAGCGCGGCCGAGGACCTCATCGAAGACCTCCTCGCTGAGGCAGATACCGCCGCCGAGGCCACCGCCGCCGAGGCCACCGCCGACGACAGCACCGCCGACGACAGCACCGCCGACGACGTTGACGGTGACGGCCGGCAGTTCGAGGTGCCGGCCGAGCGTTACGACGATCTCATCGCCGAGGCCGAGGCGGCAGCGGCTGCCGACGCCGCCGAGGACGCGGCCGCCGCCCAGCCCACGGTCTACGGCGATGCCGCCTACGGAACCGGGGTTTTCCAGTCCCGCCTCGAAGGCGCCGGGATCGCCTCGGGCTGCAAGACCCAGCCGCCGAGCGCCGCCGGCGGGCGCTACACCAAGGACCGCTTCGCCATCGACCTCGACGCCGCCACGGTGAGGTGCCCGAACAGTGTGACCGTGAGCATCCGACCGCACAGCGACGGTGGCGGGACCGCCTCCTTCGCCGGTGCGTGCGCCACCTGCCCGCTGCGGGGCGAGTGCACCACGTCCGCCGGCGGCCGGACGATCAGCGTCGGGCCGCACGAAGCCACCCTCGCCCGGGTCCGGGCCGCCCAGGCCGATCCCGCATGGAAGGCCGACTATCGCTCCACCCGTCCCAAGGTCGAGAGAAAGCTCGGCCATCTCATGCGCCGCAAGCACGGCGGGCGCCGGGCCCGGGTCAGGGGCACACGAAAAGTCGACGCCGACTTCAACCTCCTCGCCGCCGCAGTGAACCTGGCACGTCTCGGAGTCCTCGGGTTGCGCTCCACCGCCACCGGCGGATGGGCTGCCACCGCATGAAACCCGGCGGTTCACGGCCACGTCGACCTCAGGTACGCCACAACGGCCGCCAACGACATAGGACCAACTTGAGCGATCGACCACTGCCGAAACCGGCTCACCCCAGGAGGACCCCATGAACGCCCTGCCGCGGGCCTCAGCTGTCCGTGCCCGCCACTTCACACCAGCCACCTAGGCCGACGCAGCCCCGTCGGGGTGGCGGGCCACCGTGCGCTGCCGGCGGATGCGCCGGCGCTCCCGCTCGCTCAGGCCGCCCCAGATGCCGAACTTCTCGCCGTTGACCAAGGCGTACTCGAGGCACTTTTCGCGCACCACGCAGCCGCGGCACACACCCTTCGCCTCTCGGGTCGACGCCCCCCGCTCCGGGAAGAACAGGTCGGGATCGACGCCCAGGCAGTTGGCCTGGCCTTGCCAGCTGCGGTCCCCGAGGTCGAAACGGTGTCCCCGCCTCTGCTCCATCATCGGCCGCCTCCCCTCAACGGTGCTCGTGCTGCTGCGGCTGGACCACCTTGGCTGCCACGGGTGTAATTACAACAGTGTGATCATGGCCCCTTATCCCGCCCGAGCGCAAGGTGGACCGGTAGCATCCGCGCCACATGCGCCTGGAAGCGGTATGGGGTGACATCACCACCGAGGTCGTCGACGCCGTCGTCAATGCCGCCAACTCCTCGCTCCGGGGCGGTGGAGGCGTCGACGGGGCCATCCACCGTGCCGCCGGGCCCGAGCTGCTGGCCGCCTGCATGATCGTGGGCGGCTGCCCCACGGGTGACGCCAAGGCCACCCCCGGCTTCGGCCTGCC
>NZ_DATLXO010000197.1:0-8009 GCF_035575815.1 Iamia sp. | reverse complement strand
AGGCCATCGACAGCATCGACGTCGGCGGCGTCACCCAGGCCGACATCAGCATCGAGCGCGAGATCCTCACCCCGCCGTGAGCGGTGCCGGCGGTGCGCTCGAATCGTGCGGTCACACCTCGACGCGGCACCACACCACCTTGGTGCCGCCCACCACCTCGACGCCCCACTCCTCGCTCAAGGCCGCGACGATGTGGAGGCCGTGGCCCCGGGTGTGGCGGTCATAGGGCGCCCGCACGACAGGAGGGCTGGGATCGTCGTCGCGCACCTCGAGGCGCACCTTGCCGTCACCTGCCCGGCTGATCGTGACGGTCGGAGCGCTGCGGGCGTGGACGATGGCGTTGGTGACCAGCTCGCTCGTCACCACCGCGAGGTCCTCCGCGTCGCTGGAGCCCCAGTCCTCCGCGAGCGCGACGACGAAATCCCGCGCCGTGACGACGGCGTCGAGGTCCTCGGGGACCCGGAGCGAGTTCACGTCGGCTCTGCGCCGTTCGACGCGGGAACAGGCTCGTGAGGGACGACCATCGACCCCGCACTGTCCCGCCATCCACCCGGCAACCCGATGTCGCGTCGCGCATCGTGACACCTCGCCCACGACGTGCTGCGCCCCACCGGGACGGGCTCACCCCATCAGCACGTTGGCGAAGATCTGCCAGGCGAGGAGGCTCTTGGCCACCAGGCTGAGCACGATGTAGGCCCGCTCGCCGTGGAGGTAGTCGGCCCACCGCCCGGCGGCCCGGTACTGCAACCACTGGTTCACGGCGAAGCAGTTGAAGGCCACGAAGAGCGTCACGAAGATGCCGTAGACGAAGGTCGGGACCTCACTGCCGGCGCCGATGAGGTACACCGCGATGGCGATCCACGGCACCGCGCCGGCCAGCGACCCGAACACGAAGGGCGACCAGTCCACGTCGTCGCCGGCCCGGTCGGTCGTCTCCATGAGCCACCCGAAGAAGATCATGGAGGCGTTGACGGCGAAGAGGCCCAGCAGCGCCACCACGTCGGTGATCCCGGTGAGGCCGGCGATGAGCACGATCATGAGCGAGGCCGAGAGCGAGTACTCGACCCACCGGAACCGGTTGCGGCCGGCCGCCAGCTCCTTCTGGTAGCGCGGCCACCCCCACGGCGACGCCACGAGGAGGTGGAAGAACGCCGAGAGCAACGAGAAGAGGGCCACGGCCGGTCCGAGCGGGTAGGCGAAGAGCTCCTCGAGCCGCTCCGCGGTCACCGCCTGGCCGGGCGGCCCGGACGCGAAGGTGGCGCTGACCGGGAGCGAGAAGTCGGTCGACAAGATGACCAGCACCACCGCCTGGGCCAGGTGGGCGGCTCCGGCCACCAGGTTGAAGGGGCGCAGACCCCCCACCCGCTCGAGGTCCACCGCGGGCGGCGTTGTGGTGCGCGGCGAGGTGCGGGTCATCGGGGCGGCGCTTTCGGCTGTGGGCGGCGCGACGGGGTGACGCCGCGCCTTGAGTGCGACGCCGACCCTCTACCCGACCGGCCGATGAGCAAGCGGGCTGCGCGTCGCCGACCGTCGAGACGGGCGCAGCAGAACGTCCCGTCCCGGTCAGGTGGGCTGGTCGGTCCGTCCCGATCAGACGTGTTTCGGTCAGTCCGTCCCGGTCAGGAGGTCGCGGTCAGAGATCGAGCGCCACGGATGCCGGCGCCTGGTCGACGGCTGGTGCCCGCTCGGTCGGCGGGTCATCGGCGACGACGACCCGGTCGTGCCCGGCCGCCTCGACCCCGAACATCGCCAGGTCGGCCAGGTTGATGACCGCCTCGGCCGTCGCGGCCTGGCCCGAGTCGGCCACGCCGAAGCTGGCCGACACGCGAGGCACGTCGCCGCTCACCAGCGCCGCCTCCAGCCGATCCCGCACCGACCTCATCCGCTCGGCAGCCCCTCGACGACCCAGCCGCGGGCATCAGCAGCACGAACTCCTCACCGCCGTAGCGGCACACGGTGTCCTCGCCTCGCACGCGTGAGGACCGATCCCGTCCGGAACCCTCGGGACCCCCCCACGGCCTTGTTCGAGGCAGGTCAAGGTGTTCCCTCGGCGACCGGTGGCAACCCGAGACTGGCCAAGAAGGCGACCAGACCGTCGCGATCCTTGAAGTGATGGGAGTGGAGGCCGGCGCGCGAGGCGCCCTCGGCGTTGGTCGCCTTGTCGTCGACGAACGCGGCGCGCGTCCGCTCGACGCCCCAGCTGGAGCAGGCGTCGACGAAGATGCCGCGATCGGGCTTGGACTCTCCGTACTCCGCGGCCACGTGCACCTCGATGCCCAGGGCTGCGAGCTCGGGGTAGATGCGACCGACCATCTCGCGCACCAACAGGCCGTTGTTGGAGAGGGTGGAGCAGCGGACGCGTCCGGCCACGGCCTCGACCACCGGCAACACGTCGCGCCGGGGAGTCACCGCCGCCGCCAGGGCACCGGCCCACCGGTCCCGATCGAGCTCCGTCCCGAGCCGACGGCCAACCTCGGCCAGGTAGGCCTCCGGGCCGATCTCCCCGGCGTCGGAGGCATCCTCCAGCCCACTGGCGAAGAGGGCGTCACGCACTGCGTCGGTGTCGACGCCGAGGGCGCGGGCCAGCGCCGCCACACGCACGTCGGGGTCGTAGTCGTAGAGGACACCGTTGACGTCCCAGAGCAGCAGATCGACCAGAGGAGCCACCGTCGCACGGTACCGCCGCCGTCAGACCGCAACGATCGGACCCGGTCGGTGGACCCGGGGGGAGCTGACTCCCGGCCGGGTCGCCCGTACCACCCTCCCTGCTGCCACCGGGCCGCTCCTGGGTGCCTGTGCGTCGGCCCTCACAGCCGATCCGTTAGAAGGAAGGATCACCAAGGGCGAACCGCCACCGGGGTCGCCGACATGCTCGACGCCCCCAGCGGTACCGGATGACCAGGCCCGGAGCCCGTCAGCGCATCGGCAGGTCCCGGACGGCGCGTGCACTCCCGGGGGTCGATCGAACGCGACCGCGCCCAGCCCGTGGTGGCGGATCAAGGGCGAACGACCTCGGCGTGGAAGGCGCGGGCGACCTCGATCACGTCCCCGCCGGCGTCCTCGACGAACGCCTCGGCGTCATGGGCGCCAGCCAGGAACCGGACGTGGCGGCGGCGCATCAGACCCTCCGAGGGAGGGCCGGTGGGGACCCGCCATCGGGTCCTCTCGTTCACCGGCTCATAGCCAATGCATGGCAACCACCTCTCGGCTCGACATCGCGGGCCCCAACGGGGGAGCCGAGCATCGTGACACGACCCTGTCCGGGAGGTCCAGGGGCTTCTGGATCAGGATGTGTCGGCCTCGGGCCGTTCGATGTCGCGCAGCAGGAATCCCGTCCGGCGCGGCCACCCGTCGGCCACCGTCGCCCAGTGTGGTACCTGCGTCGGGACGTCAAGCGGCCGGTCCATTGGAAGATCCATCAGAAGCGCGCCCGGCTCCGGACGCGCGAGAGTCTCCGATGTGGGAAACCGCCTCTCAGCAGGGAACCTGCGAAGGGCGCTCGGAGGGACTCGAGCCCCAACCTTCTGATCCGTAGGCGGGCCCGACGGGTCCGTCTGGTGTTGTCGAGTGCCGTTGTAGCAGGTCAGGTTGGGTGCGCGGTCCGGCGGATGCTGCCGAATCCGGCGCCGTGACGCCCCGTGGAGTGCCAATCGGAGTGCCCAAGTCCCCGTCGTCCCGTTCGCGGGCGCAGATGCGGGAAGTGTCACGCCGATTCAGAGGCGAACGCTCTCGGCTGCCGGCTGCCCGTCGGGCTCGCCAGGCCCACCGCAGCCTTCGTGCCGGTCACAGGACGTAGGAGCCGAGTCGTTGGGCGGCGTCCATGACGGCGAGGGTGAGCGCGGGGTCGTCGAGCTGGCGGGTCGCGGTCGGCGCGGCTGGGAAGGCCATTGCGGCGCGCTCCCAGAGGGCGAGGCAGCGGCCCGGTCCCCACACCGAGGAACCGAACGCCAAGCCCTGGAGGTTCTGGTGGTGTCGGCAGATGGCGCGCGACCAGTCGCGGCAGACGCCGCGCGGTCCGCTGCGGATGGCTTGGTTTCCGCCGACGCGGGTCACCCATCCGCTGTCGAGATCGAGGAGGGTGAGCTCGGTCGCGGTCTCGAGGATCGTGATCGCGGGTTGCCGCAGCGTGAGATCGAACGGTCCGACACCACCGCCGTCGTCCTGGAACCACTCCGCGAGCGCGGCGACGAAGGCGTCCGGTCCCATGGTGAGGTAGGCGATCCGCCGAGTGGGGTGGTTGCGGCGTGGCAGAGTCTGGTGGTCGAAGCGGCTCTTGGTCGGACCGAACGCCCGGAGCTCGTTCCACGCCGCTGGATGGGCGCCGCCGAGGGGGTGCACCCGGACGAGGACGGTGCCCGCCGGCAGGACCGTGAGCTCCTCTGGCCCCGGGATCGTGTCGCGGACCCTGGCGGTGTCGGGCCGAGGGAGACGCTCGGTCACAGGTCGGCGAGGTCGGCTGCTGCCTGGGGGTCACCGCCGGTGGCGAGCCACGTCACGGGGCTGACCGGCTCGTCGTCGATCTCGAGGTCGACGTTCGGGGTCGTGAACCAATGGTTGACGGTCAGCGGGTGCAACGCAGGATCGGTGGCGCGCAGCACCACCTTGAGGCCGGACAACGGCTTCCCGTCGACGAGCTGCCAGCGCGGGAAGCACCGCTCATCGCCTGCCGTGAAGGCGTAGAGGCTGCGGTCCGCCAGCCGTTGGGACACCCGGCTGCGGTCGACGCCGAGCAGCTCGGCCATGGCCGTATCGCCGACGACCGACCGGGCGAGCAGCGCACCGAACGCGTCGACCAGTCTCTGGTCGTTCTTCAGTCGTGTCCGCTTGTCGAACCTCGCCCCAACCGAGGTCCACAGGTCTCGCTCGGCCGATGGGAGCGCGCTGATCGCGCGGTGGCTCTCGGCGGTGTCGGCGGCGGACTCGAGCAGCGCGACGACGAGCGCCGCGTCGGTACCGCCGCGGCCAGCGACGGTTCGGAGGCGGTCGAGCGCCTGCTCGCCCTTGCGCTTGGTTCGCTCCGGACCGGCGATCCCGAGCCGAGCCTCAACGTACCTCATTGGCTGAGCCATGGTGAGATTGTAGCGCCAGAGTGCGCTACTCGGGGATGTGGGCGGCCACGAGGGCCTGGAGCTCGCAGACCACCGATCTCACGAGAAGCGTTTCTGGAGCGCCTCGCCGGACGAGCACCGATGGGAGCGGTCGCCCTCGGGAAGGCATTGGGCATCGGGTCGTCGGCACCTCCACCAGCGGCCAAGCCGCCCGCACCCTCGGGGACGAAGCGCACGTCGAGTCCCGCACCGTGACCTCCCTGCTGGGGCGGCTCGACCACGGTCAGATCACCATCCACCCCCGGAAGGTCGTCATCCTCGACGAAGCTGCCATCTGCGGACGCCGACCTTCACCGTCTCGTCGTCGGTGTCGAACGGGCAGGGGCGAAGCTCGTCCTCGTCGGCGACCCACGGCAACTCTCCGCCATCGGCCCCGGCGGCGCCCTCGCCTCCCTCCTCGAGCGCCACCCGAACGTCCTCACCGTCCTGGACGTGAACGTCCGCCAACGAGACGCCGCCGAGCGCGCCGCCCTGGCGAACCCTGCGCCACGGCTCCGTCCAGGAAACCGTTGACTGGTACATCAGCCGGGGCCGCACCACCCTCTCGCTGAGCCGCCTCGACGCCCTCGTGGACATGGTCCACGCCTGGGGAGCCGATGTCGCCGCCGGCCACGACACGGCGCTGCTGGCCTGGCGTCGGGACGATGTCCGGGACCGCGGCATCGGTCTCTGACGGGTCGTAGCCACCTGACGGCCGGTTGCTACATCAGCATCATCAAGGTAACTTGACGTGGTGGACCCGGTCATCTTGGCGGGTGCTCGACGGCATGGGATCAGCGACGACGACATGCTCCACGCCCACCGACATCCGATCCGCGTCTTCCTTGTCGACGGCTTCACGATGATCGTCGGAGGAGACCAGTCAGGCCAGTTCTTGGAGGTCGGCGTGGCGACCTCTGACGAAGGCATCGAGTTCATCGTCCACGCCATGACCGCACGACCCAAGTACCTGAGGTGACCAAGATGCCCCGATCGATGCAGGAAATCCTCGACCACGCCGACGAGCTGGCCCAGCAGCTGGAGCGCTACGAGCCATCCCCCGACGACGAGGTCGATGTCGCCGAGTACCTCCTCCGCCGGGCCGCACTCAGCCGAGCCCGCAGCGAGCGGCAGGTCGCCGAAGCCGTCACCGCCGCCCGACATGCGGGCCTCTCATGGAAGCGCATCGGAGCCCAGATCGGCACCTCAGCCCAAGGCGCCCAGCAGCGCTACGGCACGATGGCCGAGACCGCCTGACTCGACCGTGCGGGTCGCCGTCGCGCTCTTGCCCTGCGACTCGACCCGGCACCAGCCGAGGGTCGAGGCGAACTCCACGATCCGGGCGTGCTCGCGCACAGGTCGACGTTCGCCCATCGCAGCCACACCAGCTCGCCGATGCGGAGCCCGGCGCCGAGCAGGAAGGCCCACAGCGGTTTAGCGCGCTCGGAGGGACTCGAACCCCCAACCTTCTGATCCGTAGGCCCATCCGACGGGTCCGGTTGGTGGTGTCGAATCGCATCTTACCTGGTCAGGTGCGGTGCGCGTTCCGGCACGTGCTGCCGGATCCGGCCCAGTGATGTCCCGTGGAGTGCCAATCGGAGTGCCAGCTTCTGGGGGGATCTTCCAGCCGCTTGGTCGAAGTGGAGTGCCGACGGGTGTGGATCTGCCTCCGTGGCGTCGAGGGTGCTCGGGACGCCTGCCCGTCGGCTACTCGGGGCCGGTGAACCTGAGGGGTAGTTGGGGCTCGACGGTGGTCTCCTCGACGTGGACGGGGCCGTACACCGCGTCGAAGATCGTGCGCGCCTCGTAGATGCGGCCGCGGGCGCGGCCGGTGACCTCAGTGAGGTCGCCGCGCTCGACGAGGGCGTCGATGGCGGCCTGTGCGGTGGGACGGGTGACGCCGATCATCGCCTCGACCCGCCCGGCGGTGACCACGGGGATCGAGAAGAGCTGTTCGGCGAGGCGGACCACCGAGTTGGGTCGGCCCTCGTCGAGCAGGTCGTTGCGGAGCTGGTGTTGCAGCTCGACGAGACGGACGGTCCGCTCCTCGGAGTCTCGTGCCTGCCTTTGGACGCCGCGGAGGAAGAAGGCGATCCAACCCATGAGGTCGCCTTGCTGGCTGGTGACGAGGAGGTGGTCGTAGTACTCGCCGCGGTGCTGCTCGAAGTAGGCGGAGAGGTAGAGCAACGGCTGGGGGAGCGCATCACGCAGCACCAGCATCAGCGGGATCATGAGTCGCCCGATGCGGCCGTTGCCGTCGAGGAAGGGGTGGATCACCTCGAACTGGTAGTGGGCGACGGCGAGCTGCAGGAGCAGGGGGAGGTCACGCTCGTGCAGGAACCTCTCGAGGTCATCGAGGGCGCGCTGCATCTCGTCGGGCGGCGGAGGCACGAACACGGCGTCGTCGAGCGTGGCCCCGCCGATCCAGACGGGGCTCGTGCGCAGCTCCCCTGGCCGCCGGTGGTGGCCGCGAACACCGTGGAGCAGCCGTTCGTGCATCTCGCGGAAGAGGCGGACCGAGATGGGAAAGCCGCCGCGGACGCGGGTGAGGCCGTGCTCCATCGCCACGACGTAGTTGCTGACCTCCTCGGCGTCGTCGGCGGCCTCACGCGAGGGGACCTGCCCGGCCTCGAACCGCAAGAGCTGACCGACGTCGGTCTTCGTGCCCTCGATCCGCGAGCTGAGCACCGCCTCCAGCCGGAGGTGCGGACCGATGAGCAGGCGCGGGTTCGGGATGAGGCGACCGACGCCGCCGAGGCGGTGGACCGCACCGGTCGCCTCGTCGAGAAGCTTCACCACCTCGTCGGACAGGGACAGCCGCCGCGGCACGTCGGCCGGGAAGAACGCCCAGAACCCTTCCGGGGTCCTGCGGACCCGACCGCGCTCGGTCGAGGTGAACGCGTCCGGTCGCATCGTGCTCCT
>NZ_DATLXO010000196.1:0-22414 GCF_035575815.1 Iamia sp. | reverse complement strand
CAGCTCGCCTCGGTGGGCCTCACGACCCGCGAGGCCTGCGGCGACACGGTCCGCACGGTGCAGGGCTGCCACCTCGCCGGCGCCTGCCCCTTCGAGCACATCGACATCAGCCCGTGGGCCGAGGCCGCCACCCAGTACTTCTTGCGCCACCCCCTGAGCCAGCGGCTCCCACGGAAGTTCAAGATCAACTTCTCGGGCTGCGACACCGATTGCGGCCAGGCCATGTTCAACGACGCCGGGGTCATCGGCGTCGCCCGCACCCTTCCCGACGGCACCGTCGAACGGGGCTTCCGGGTGTTCGTGGCCGGGGGGCTGGGCGCCAACCCGCACCCGGCGCTCGCCCTCGAGGAGTTCACGCCGCGCGAGGCGCTCATGGCCACCCTCGAGGCGATCCTGCGGGTGTTCAACAACCACGGCAACCGCGACAACAAGATCCGGGCCCGCATGAAGTGGCTCGTCGACACCATGGGCTGGGACGAGCTCCAGGCCCGCGTGCTCAAGGAGCGCAACCTGCTCATCGCCTCGGCCACCTGGCCGGGCGGCATCCCCGAGCAGGTGCGCACCCACGGCGACGAGCCGGCCGGGCGCTCCGAGAGCGTCGCGGCCACGCCGATGGGCCACGGCACCGCCGTCGCCATCCGCTCCGGCGCCTATGAGGCGTGGGAGAGCGCCAACGTGGTGCGGGGCGAGGCCAAGGGCACCGTCTCGGCCTACGCCTGGAGCCGGCTCGGCGACGTCACCTCCGCCCAGTGGCGGGCGCTGGCCGCCATCCAGCGCGAGCTGCACGCCGATGTGCGCCTCACCAACCGCCAGAACATCGTCTACCGCGGCCTCACCGAGGACCAGCTTCCCCGCCTCTACGAGCGCCTGGCCGAGATCGGCATGGCCCAGCCCGGCGCCGAGCTGGTGCGCGACGTGGTCGCGTGCCCCGGGGCCGACACCTGCAACCTGGCCGTCACCCAGAGCCGGGGCCTGGCCTCGGCCATCGGCGAGAAGCTCGAGGAGGAGGGCCTGGCCACCGTCGGCGGCTTGCGCATCAACATCTCGGGCTGCACCAACTCCTGCGGCCAGCACCACACCGCTGACATCGGCTTCTACGGCGCCGAGCGCCGGGCCCACGGCACCGCGGCGCCGGGGTACCAGATGCTCCTCGGCGGCTACGTCGGCCAGGAGCGAGCCGAGTTCGGCGCCCGGGCGCTGCGCCTGCCGGCCAAGGCCGCCCCCGAGGCCGCCGTTGCGGTCGTCCGCCGCTTCAACGACGAGCGCGAGCCGGGTGAGGCGTTCCGCAGCTGGCTCGACCGCTCCGGTGGGGCCAAGGGCGTCGCCGAGGGACTGAAGGACCACGGGGTCTTCCCGCCTCCGGCCGAGGCGCCCGACTTCTACGTCGACTACGGCGAGACCGGCCCGTACGAGGCCGAGGTCGGCGCAGGCGAGTGCGCGGCCACGTGAGCCCCTCCCCCACCCCACCGTCCCCCACCGCCTCCCCTCCCCGAGGTCTGCACGATGAGTGAGCACCGCGAGCGGACCGGTCCCGGGCTCGGCCCGCTGGCCATCCCCGATCACACCGACGACGAGCTGGCCGAGCTCAACCGCGAGTTCGAGCGGCTGCCGGCGTCGAAGGTCATCCAGTGGGCGGTCGACACCTTCGCCCCCCACCTGAGCATGACGGCCTCGTTCACCGACGCCGTGCTCATCGACCTGGCGGTGAAGGTCGACCCGGGCATCGAGGTCGTCTTCATCGACACCGGCTACCACTTCCCCGAGACGCTCGAGACCGTCGAGGACGTCCGACGGCGCTACGGGCTGAACCTGCGGATGATGACCGTCGCCCGCCAGGAGGAAGCGCTCTGGGCCGCCGACCCGGAGAACTGCTGCTCGGCGGTGAAGGTCGGTCAGCTCGATCGGGCCCTCGCCGGCAAGGCGGCCTGGATGAGCGGCCTGCGCCGGGCCGAGGCCGGCACCCGCGAGACCGCCCCCATCGTGGTGCGTGACCTCCGGGGCCTGGTGAAGATCAACCCCCTCGCCACGTGGTCCGACCTCGACGTGCAGGGCTACATCGACGATCACCACATCGCCGTGAACCCGCTGACCCTCCAGGGCTACCCGTCGATCGGCTGCATGCCGTGCACCTCGCGGGTCGCCGACGGTGAGGACGCCCGCGCCGGGCGCTGGCGGGGCCAGGACAAGACGGAGTGCGGCCTCCACGTCATGTGACGCGGCCCGCTGGGTGGGGCCCACGGCCGGGCTCTGGGCACCGCGGGCGACACCGTTCCATCCACCGAGCGGGGTGGGCCTCAGCGGCGGACGTTGAGGGTCAGGCCGTCGCCGACGGTCAGGATCACCGTGTCGACCCGGTCGTCGGCCGCGGCGTGGTCGTTGTAGGCGCGGATGGCGGTGCGGTTGGCGTCGGAGGGGTCGGGCTCGATGACCTCGCCGCCCCAGAGGGTGTTGTCGACCGCCAGCACACCTCCGGGGCGCAGCCTGGGGACGAGGAGGTCGTGGTAGGCGACGTAGCCGCCCTTGTCAGCATCGACGAAGGCCATGTCGATCGGCTCGTCGTCACCGAAGAGGTCGCCGGCGAGGGTCTCGGTGGCCGGGCCGATGCGCAGCTCGACGCGGTCATCGACGCCGGCGTCGCGCCACGCGGAGCGGCCGAGCGCCGTCCACTCCTCGCTCACGTCGCAGCACACCAGTCGGCCCCCCGGGGCCAGGTTCCGGGCCACGGCGAGGGCGGAGAGCCCGGTGAAGGTGCCCACCTCGACGGCGCGACGGGCTCCGGTCATCCGGGCGAGGAGGCCCATGACCACGAACTGGTCGGGTCCGATCTGCATGCCTGAGACGTCGCCCAGTGCCGCAGTCCGCTCGATCAGGGCGCGAGCCACCGGATCGAGGGGCTCGCTGTGGCCGACCACGTAGGAGGCCAGGGCATCAGACAGCAGGAACGATCGAGGGCTCATGTCCCCATCCTTGCCTCCGCTACCCGCAGCCGTCCCGGCCCGGCGCCAAGCCGGAGAGGCTCGCCTCGGCGATCGAGGCGGTGCGGGGCCCACCGGGACGCCAGCCCGCACCGATGCCGGCGATCACACCCTCGGCACGGTCCCTGTCGGTGTAGACCGGTCGGAACCGGCCGATAGCGTGCGGGCCGGGTGACCTCGGACCGGGCTGCTCGAGTCCGTCCCGCCACCGCACCCGACGGAGATCCCCATGACCGACCTCACCGAGGACACCCTGGCGCCCGACGTCGTGATCCGGCGGTCGCCGGCGGCCGAGGTCGACATCCGGCCCGGGGCCGACGGCTCCCCGCCGGTCGTCGGCGTCACCCAGGGAGCCGTGTGGGCCCGGGCCGAGCCGTCCAGCCCCGGCGTCGACCTCGGCCACGGCAGCCTCAACGTGGTCGTGCGGGCCGGCACCGTGCTGCTCGACGCCCAGGCCGGTTCCGGCCTCGTCATCGTGCTGCGAGGCACCGTCGAGATCAGCGGTGGGGGCGAGCTCACCCGCGCCGCCCACGCCGGTGAGGCCCTCGCCTTCGACGGGAGCGGCACCGTGGGCGACGCCGACCCGGTCGATGCCGCCGAGCTGGCCCACGACCCGTTCGTCAGCCTGAACCTGGTGCTCGACGCCCTCGGTGGGGTGCCGATCCAGCTCGAGGCCGAGGAGCCTGCGGGCGCCACCCGACCGTCGGTGCCGGCATCCTCCGGCTTCAGCGCGCCATCGGCCGACGCGGAGCGCAAGCGGGGCCGCAGTCGGTTCGGCGGCAAGGCCAGGCGATGACGGCGTAGGTGAAAGGGGGCGCCACGGACTACGAATGACGGATGGCCGGACGCATCGAGGACTACGCACTGCTCTCCGATACCGAGTCGGCCGCGCTGGTGGGGCGCGACGGATCGATCGACTGGTTGACGTTCCCCCGCTTCGACTCACCGGCTTGCTTCGCCGCCCTGCTGGGCACACCCGCCCACGGGCGCTGGCTGATCGCGCCGGCCGTCCCGGTGGTGCGGGTCGAGCGTCGCTACCGCCCCGGCACCCTCGTGCTCGAGACCACGTTCCACACCGCCGAGGGCACCGTCCGCCTCATCGACTGCATGCCGGTGCGCGACCGCACCCTGCAGGTGGCCCGGCTCGTCGAGGGGGTGAGCGGTCGGGTGCCCATGCGCATGGAGCTGGTCGTCCGCCCCGACTACGGCTCGATCGTGCCCTGGGTGCGGCGCCATGACGGCCAGGTCCGGTTCGTCGCCGGGCCCGATGCCCTGCTGCTGTCGTCCCCCGTTCCCGTCCAGCCCGACGGCTGGCGCCACGTGGCGGCCTTCACACTGGCCACCAATGAGTCGGCGGGCTTCGAGCTGGCCTGGCACCCCTCGGCCGAACCGACGCCCGAGCTCTTCGACGTGGCCCGCAACGTCGAGCGCACGACGAAGTGGTGGGAGGAGTGGAGCAGCCGCAGCCGCCACTGCGGCGAGTGGACCGACGTGGTGACCTCGTCGCTCACCGTGTTGAAGGGGCTCACCTACGCCCCCACCGGCGGCATCGTGGCCGCCGCCACCACGTCGCTGCCCGAGCACATCGGCGGCGAACGCAACTGGGACTACCGCTACTGCTGGCTGCGCGACGCCACCTACACCCTGATGGCCCTGCTCGAGGCCGGCTTCACCGCCGAGGCCGCAGCCTGGCGGGAGTGGCTGTTGCGCGCCGTCGCCGGCCGTCCCGACCAGGTCCAGATCATGTACGGCTGCGCCGGTGAGCGCCGCCTGCCGGAGTGGGACGTGCCGTGGCTGCCCGGGTACGAGGGGTCACAGCCCGTGCGGGTGGGCAACGCGGCCCACGACCAGCTCCAGCTCGACGTTTTCGGGGAGGTGCTCGACGCCCTGCACCAGGCCGCCGTGGCCGGGGTCGGTGACGTCGACGGCGTCACCTGGCCCCTCGCGACTGCCCTCGTCGAGCACCTGGCCGAGATCTGGCGGCAACCCGACGAGGGCATCTGGGAGGTCCGGGGCGGGGCACGCCACTTCACCCACTCGAAGGTGATGGCCTGGGTGGCCCTCGATCGGGCGCTGCGGTGGTCCGAGCTGGCCCACCTCGACGCCCCGACCGCCCGCTGGGCGGCGCTTCGCGACGAGATCCACGCTGAGGTGCTGGCCCACGGCGTCGATGACCGCGGCGTCCTCGTGCAATCCTACGGCGGCACCGCCCTCGATGCCAGCCTCCTGCTCGTTCCCCTCGTCGGGTTCCTGCCCCCGCGCGACCCGCGCGTCGCGGCGACCGTTCAGGCCATCCAGCGCGAGCTCACCGAGGACGGCTTCGTCCTCCGCTACCGCCCCGAGCACACCGACGACGGCCTGGCCGGCAGCGAAGGGGTGTTCCTGCTCTGCTCGTTCTGGCTGGTCGACGCACTCGTGGTGATGGGACGCGCCGCCGAGGGTCGCGCCCTCTACGAGCGCCTGGTCGCCCTGCGCAACGACGTCGGTCTCCTGGCCGAGGAGTGGGACCCCGTCGCCGGGCGCCTGCTGGGCAACTTCCCCCAGGCGTTCTCCCACATCGGCCTGGTCGAGTCGGCCATGCTCCTCACCGCCCGGGGCGGGGCCCGCCACCCCGGCGCCCGCCCGAACCCGTGATTCCTCCCGATATTGCGTACCTGAGTCGCGCCCGGCGCGACTCAGGTACGCAAGAACGGGGGGTCAGGGAACCAGCTCAGGCCAGGTGGTCGATGAAGCGTTCGAGCTGGCGGAGGTTCCGGCACTCGAACACGCCGTCGCAGTGGGTGGAGTACTCCCCCACGATCGAGTCGCCCGTGTCCCAGTAGCTGCGCGGCTCGGGGTTCAGCCAGTAGACGTGACGGGCCCGGTGCTGGATCTCCTTGACCACCCAGGACTGCGCGGCGTGGTAGTTGTTCCGGGCATCGCCGAGGAGGATGACGGTGGTCTTGGGTCCGATCTCGCGTCCCCAACGGTTCCAGAACTCCTCGAAGGCGTGGCCGTAGTCGGAGTGGCCGTCGACCCACACCACGTCAGCCTCGGTGTTGACCCGGTGGATCGCCTGGTTGATGTCCTCGTTGCCCTCGAAGAAGCGGGTGACCTCGTCGATGCCGTCGATGAAGGTGAAGGCCCGCACGCGGGAGAACTGGTTGCTGATGGCGTAGACGAGCATCAGGGTGAAGCGGGCGAAGGCGGCGACCGAGCCGGAGATGTCGGCCACGACGAAGATCTCGGGCTTGTGGGGGCGGGGGTAGCGGAACTTCGGGTCCGCCGGCACCCCGCCGTAGCTGAGCGAGGCCCGCACCGTGGCCCGGAAGTCGAGGGCGCCCTTGCGCCCGTGGCGGCGCTTGCGGGCCAGGCGCACCGCCAGGCGCCGGGTGAGGGGGTAGAGCGCCTTGCGGAGGTTGACCATCTCCTCCCGACTGGCGTGCATGAAGTCGACGTCTTCGGGCAAGGGCTTGCGCAACGTCCGGGCCATGGCCTCGACGCCGCGGTCGGCCACCAGCCGGCGCCGGATCTCGGCCTCGACCTCGTGCTTGAGGCCCTCGATGCGGCTCTGGAACTCGTCCTTCTCGAGCCGCTCCTCGAGGCTGGTGAGGTCGTTGCCCTCCTCCGCCGCCTGTTGGCGGGCCTGGTCCATCAACGTGTCGAGGATGTTGTCGAGGTCGAGGTTCCGCAGTGTGCGATAGAGGTAGTAGGTGCCGCCGACGGGGCGCCCCGGCTCCATGCCGGCGTAGCGCTTCACGGCCTGGCGAGCGAGGGCGCGGAGCATGGCGTCGTTGCCGTTGAGCAGCGCCTGGTAGAGCATCTGGGCCAGCTCTTCGGGGCTGAGGGCCTCACCGCCGCCCCCGGCGCCCTTGCCCTCGCCGTCGCCCTGCCCCGGCAGCTGGCCGTCGAGGTCGTCGGGGTCGATCTCGCCGTTGGTCGCGCTGCCGTCCTCGTCGGGTGCGTGCTGTCCGCGGCGCAGCGAGAAGTAGACCTCGAACACCGTCTCGAACGCCCGCCAGTGGGCGTAGGACTTCACCAGCGTGGCGCCGAGGGCGGACTTGAACGCGCTGCGGTCCTCGAGGGGGATGTGCTTGACCGCCTCGAGGGCGTCGAGGTTCTCGGTGAGGCTGACCGGCAGACCCGCCTCGCGCAGCTCGACGATGAAACCCGAGAGCAGCTCGAGCAGGGCTTCCCCCGAGGCGTGGGCCAGCTCGGGGGCGGCGGGGTCCGAGGCCATCGCGGTCAGCGCCCGGCGATCACTTCGGGCCCGAGGCGTTCGCCTTGACCCCGGACTGGTCCGAGGCCAGCTCGCGCACCGCCTTGGCGATGTCGGACTGGTACTTGAGCAAGATGTTGGCCGTGCTGGTGGCCGTCTCGGAGTCGACCTCGGTGACACCGAGGAGCATCAGGGTGCGGGCCCAGTCGAGGGTCTCGGACACCGACGGCGACTTCTTCAGGTCGAGCTGGCGCAGGGAGCGCACGATGCGGGCGACCTGGTCGGCGAGGGCCTCGGAGATGTCGGGGACCTTGGTGCGGACGATCTCCTTCTCGCGCTCCATGTCGGGGTAGTCGATGTGCAGGAAGAGGCAGCGCCGCTTCAGGGCCTCGGAGAGCTCGCGGGTGGTGTTGGAGGTGAGGAACACCAGTGGGATCTGCTTGGCCGTGATGGTGCCGAGCTCGGGGATCGACACCTGGTAGTCGGAGAGGATCTCGAGCAGCAGGGCCTCGGTCTCCACTTCGACGCGATCGACCTCGTCGATCAGGAGCACGACCGGCTCATCGGCGCTGATGGCCTCGAGCAGCGGGCGGGTGAGGAGGAACTCGTCGGAGAAGATGTCCTCCTCGACCTCGCTCCACGTCGAGTCGTCGGTGCGCTCGGCCTGGATGCGCAGCAGCTGCTTCTTGTAGTTCCACTCATAGAGCGCCTTGGACTCATCGAGCCCCTCGTAGCACTGCAGGCGGATGAGCCGGGCCCCGGTCATCTCGGCCACCGACTTGGCCAGCTGCGTCTTGCCGGTGCCGGCCGGGCCCTCGACCAGCACCGGCTTGCCCAGTCGGTCGGCCAGGTAGACGATGCCGGCGATCCCCTCATCGGCGAGGTACTGGGTGTCACGGAGGCCGTCACGAACGGCGTCGACGGACTCGAACCGGGGATCAGACGCGATGTCGGACATCGCGGCAGCGTACCGAACCGCTTGACCGGGCGGTCAACCGACATCGGAAGCCGAGACTCCCCCCGCGCGTGGACGACGCCTCGCTGCGCCAGAACGGTTTCGGCCGCCGGCTCCTTGGGCTCCGGTCGCGTCAGGGGCGCTTGGGGCCCCGGCATTCGGCGATCAACCAGGGGAAGCACGGGTGCAGCTCGACGTCGCGGAACCCCCGGCGGAGCGCCTTCACCAGCTTCTTGGGCGTGAAGGCCTGCACGTGCTCGGGGTCGTTGCCGAACCGGCCCACGTTCTTGCCCCGGCCCAGGTTGCCGAGGCGGAACCACGGCTCCCACGGCACCGACACGACGCAGCGACCCCGGGTGATGCGGGCCAGCTCGGCCACCGCGGGCCGGTAGGTGGGGAGGTGCTCGAGGATCTCGATGCACGTGACCAGATCCGCGCACCGGTCCGGGAACGGCAACATCCCGGCGTCACCGCAGACCGGCGCCAGCCAGTCGAGGCGCTCGGTGGCGGCGCGGGCCTTGTCGAGGCGGTACTCGAGGCCGACCGCCGGGTGACCGCCGGGGATCATCCGCTCGAGGGCCAGGGCCTCACCCACCCCGATGTCGACGACGACCCCGGAGACAGGCCCGAGGATCTCGTGGATCTCCTCCATCCACCGGCCGAGGAGCCGCTGCACCACCGGGTTGGAGGTGCCGTACTTGGCCGCGTCCTGGCCGGCGGCCTCATCGGGGGCACCGGGCGCCAGGCCGATCGGTGTCCCGCCGCGTCGCTCGCTCATTGGCGCCTACCCTCGTTGTCGGTCACACCAAGCTGAGCTCCCATCGCCGGGCACCAATGACCGCTGCCGGCTCCGCACGCTCCGCCGTCAGAGAACCCGTGCCGTCTGATTCGCTCGCTGCGCTCGCTCATCGGAGATCTCCCTCGGCGGTGGAATCGAGGCTGCGCCGCCGGCGCAGGTTCACCATGAGCTCCCCGAGGAGCCCCAACGACACGATCTGCACCGCGACCACGACGAGCAGGACGCCCGCCAGCAGCGCCGGCCGGGTGCCGATCTCCTGGCCCAGGATGCGCTCGACCGCCATCCAGCCCAGCAGGCCCGCGCCCACCACGCCGATGACGAAGCCGATGCCACCGAAGAGGTGGAAGGGGCGGGCCGTGTAGGTGGTGAGGAACTTGACCGTCACCAGGTCGAGGAAGCCACGCCAGAAGCGGGCCCGCCCGAACTTCGAGCGGCCGTGGCGGCGCTCGTGGTGCTCGACGTCGAGCTCGCCGACCTTGAAGCCGTTCCAGACCGCCAGCACCGGGATGTAGCGGTGGAGCTCGCCGTAGAGCTGAAAGGACCGGGCCAGCTCGGTCCGCATCACCTTCAGGCCGCTGTTGAAGTCCCGGCCGGGCACACCGGTGACCTTGGCCGTGGCCCCGTTGTACAGCTTGGAGGTGGTGCGCTTGACGAAGCGGTCGTTGCGCACCGATCGACGGCCGGTGACGAGGTCGATGCCGGCGGTGGCGAGGTGGTCGAGCAGCCGGGGCAGCTCGGCGGGGTCGTCCTGGCCATCCGCGTCCATGAGGGCCAGGTACTCCCCTTCGACCTGCTCGACCCCGATGGCCAGGGCGGCGGACTTGCCCGAGTTTCGCCGCAACCGGATCGATCGCACGGTGTCGCTGCGGAGCCCATGGATCACGGTGCGGGTGCCGTCGGTGCTGCCGTCGTCGACCACGACGATCTCGTGGTCGATCCCGGCGGCGTCGAGCACCTCGCCGATCTCGGGCACCAGCTCGGCGAGGTTCTCAGCCTCGTTGTACGCCGGCAGCAGCACCGACAGTTGGGGGGACACGGAGCTCCTCTCGCGCCCGGCCGGCACGCAGATCCGGTCGTCACGGGCGCGCCGCCGGGTCGAACGAGCGTAGTGGAGCACCTTTGGTCGACCCAGGACCGCCGGGCCTCCCGGCACCTCGGCGAGCTGGCGGGACGGCGCTACCATCGCCGCCCATGTGCCCGGCCCCCGCCCAACCGACCTCGTCGCCCTCCTCCGGGGCGCGATGAGGGCGCTGGTCACCGGCGCCGGCGGGTTCGTCGGCCGCCATCTCGTCGCTCACCTCGTCGACGCCGGCGACGAGGTCGGCACCACCGATCCGAGCCACGGGGGCGCGGACATCACCGATGCCGCCGCCATCGCCGCCGAGGTCGCCGCGGCCGCCCCCGAGGTCGTGTACCACCTGGCCGGGTGGGCCGACGTCGGAGGGTCGTGGAACGATCCGGTCGCCACGTTCCGCGCCAACGCCGAGGGGACGCTCAACGTGCTCGCCGCCGCGTCCGCCGCCGGTGTCGGTCGGGTCGTGGCGGTGTCGAGCGCGGATGTCTACGGCAAGGCCGGGCCCGAGGAGATGCCCCTCACCGAGCAGAGCCCGCTGCGCCCGGCCAGCCCGTACGCGGCGTCGAAGGTGGCGGCCGACTACCTGGGCCTCCAGGCGTGGCTGGGCCGCGAGCTGCCGGTGTTGCGGGTGCGGGCGTTCAACCACCTCGGTCCCGGCCAGGCCGACAAGTTCGTGGCCTCGGCTCTCGCCAGCCGCATCGCCCGGGCCGAGCGCGACGGCGGCGAGGTGCTCCGCATCGGCAACCTGAGCGCGCGCCGCGACTACACCGACGTGCGCGACGTGGTGCGGGCCTACCGGCTCCTCGCCCTGCGCGGTGAGCCCGGCGAGGCCTACAACGTCTGCTCCGGGGTCGACCTGGCGGTGCAAGAGGTGGCCGACCTGCTGCTGGCCCGGGCCACCGTCGCGCTGCGCTTCGAGACCGACCCGGACCTGCTGCGCCCGGTCGACACACCCGTGCTCAAGGGCTCCCACGCCAAGCTCACCGCGGCGGTCGGCTGGGAGCCCGAGATCCCGATCGAGACGACGCTCACCGACCTCCTGAACGACTGGCGCCAGCGCGTCACCGGCCCGACGCCTGAGCCGCCGGGCCGGTGACACCATGGACATCATCATTCTCGCAGGCGACGTCTAGCTGTCGATCGGCGTGAGCTCCAGCTCTCGGTCGGCGGCACGGACGACGACCTCGAACCACCGAAAGAACCCCTCTTGGCCGAGGAGCTGGTAGCTCCACGGCCACGGCTCGCAGAAGCTCACCGGCGCCTCCCACTCGACGTCGCCGACGCGCAGTGAGAGCGTGACGGTGCGGGCGAGCAGGTGTTGGCCCCCGACCCCGATCGCCTCGGCCTCCACGTCGCGGATGTCGAGGCCGATGTCATCCGCAACCCAGGCCGCGAACCGGTTGTGCAGCGCACCGGTGTCGCAGAGAGCGACGACGCGAGATGCGGTCTCGTGCGCGGCCACGACATCGACGACCGGGCGCGGGGTGAACCCGTGCGCTCCGGGTAGGCCTCGGAAGGGGACGATCACCAGGCGAAGCCGCCGATGTCGTGCGATGGATCGAGCGGGACCCGGAAGATCACCCCGGCTCGTCCGATCGCCCGAAGCGCTCGAGACACCGCTGTCGGATCGGGTCCGGAGACGACCACCTCGGTCCAGTCAGGATCCACGGCGACGAACTGGCCCATGTACGGCCGAAGCAGCTCGGCCTCCCGAGCGAGCCTCTCGTCCGCCGCAGACGAGAGGCCGACCGGCGGGCCCGCGCCCCTGGGTGGGGACCCGACTCGACCCACGGTGAAGCCCAGCCGCTCGAGGATCCGACGAGCCTGGGTGCTGATGAACGCGCTGCGATCGAGACCGGTGACCGCCGCGATGACCTGCTTGGGCGGGAACCGACGACCGCCCACGATGGCGTAGTGAGCCTGGATCGACTCCGGTGCCACGCCGCTCATCGCGTCTTCGACGCGTTCTCGGGTCAGATCGTACGGCTGGTGGGCGATGGTGGCGTGCACGGCGGCCATGTTCTTACTCTGTACTTATCGTCACCTCGGGTCAAGCCGTCCGCTCGAGCTCCCTTCGGGTAGGCGTGAGTACTTGGCCAGGTTTTCACCCGCCCCGAGCGGTCTGCGAAACAACCATGGCGGACGACCGCCAAGCGCCCTGCGGTCGTAGCCTGGAGCGATGTTCCTGCGTCGCAAGCTCGAGATGGTCGATCCGGAGAAGGCGCTGCGGGGTCGGGACGAGCCGATCACGGTCCCGGCCACCCACGCCGTGCTGGGCACGCCGCTGCGCCCGCCGTTCCTCGACGGCACCCGCACCGCAGTGTTCGCCCTGGGCTGCTTCTGGGGCGCCGAGCGCCTCTTCTGGACGGTTCCGGGTGTCGTCACCACTGCGGTGGGCTACGTCGGGGGCTTCAGCCCGAACCCCACCTACGAGGAGGTGTGCTCCGGTCGCACCGGCCACACCGAGGCTGTGCTGGTGGCCTATGACCCCGAGAAGGTCAGCCTCGAGGCCTTGTTGAAGGTGTTCTGGGAAGGCCATGACCCCACCCAGGGCATGGGCCAGGGCAACGACGTCGGCACCCAGTACCGCTCGGGTGTCTACGGCCTCTCCGACGACGAGCTCACCGCCGCCGCCGCCAGCCGCGACCAGTTCCAGGCCCGCCTGGCCGACGCCGGCTTCGGCGAGATCACGACCGAGGTGGTCAACGGCGGCGAGTTCTTCTACGCCGAGGACTACCACCAGCAGTACCTGCACAAGGTGCCCAACGGCTACTGCGGCCTCGGCGGCACGGGCGTCATCTGTCCGATCGGTGTAACCGAGGCCGACTGACGCCGGGCGCCGGGTGTCAGCGCTCGGGTTCGGCTGCGCTGGTCGGTCGGACGGCGATCGCGAGGCCCAGCCCTCCAGGCGCCACCCGTCGCCATCGCAGTGCGACTGGTCGCCGCTATTACCGCACGACCCCCGCCTACGGCCCGTGTTGTTGTCGGCGGCGGCGTAGGCCCCATCGACCGGCCGGAACTCCAGTACGGCACGCACCTCGTCATCCGGTAATGATGCTGGAGAGACGAGACCTTGGGTCGTCGACTCAGGCCCTATCTCCCCGGCAGAGGCTCCTATGCCGGGCCCGGCGTTTCAGATCTTCGTACCCGGCGACAGGCTCCCGTGGGCCTCCCAGATCTTGTTCAGGTGGGATTGGTAATAGGAGATGCCAAAACCAGCGAGGAAGTAGAGCAAGAGCCCGATGAGCCCAGAGCTCCGGTCCTCGATGCCAGCGCCTCGTTGAGCTTGAGCGATGCGACCTCCCGTGTTCACCCAGGAAACGAGCGGAGGGATTCCGCAGAGGAAGCCGCCAAGCGAAAGGGCGAGGACCGCAACGCCCGGCTGCACGCTGATCGATGGGTCGTACTCCCGAACTTCACGATTGACCTTGTGATACCAGACGAGAGCGTAAATGCCAAACGTCACGATGGACAGCCCCCACACACCGATCGGGCTACGTATCTCGCCGACGCGGCGGGGTAATGAACTCACTGAGCCGCTCGGTGAACTCACTGTGGGCAACGCGGAGGAAGTCGACTCCGGTCCAATGTCGTTGCCGACACGCTCCGCTGGCTGATGGCTCTCCGACACTTTTTTACGGCTCTCCTGACGCTCCTGTGGGTCACGCGGCGGCCGGTGCGGCTGGGTGTTCGTGGGGCAGCTTGAGGTCGATGGGGCCGGCGCCGAGCATGACGAGGGCGAGGGCGGCGTCGGCTGAGTGGAACCCGTAGGCGCGGCGGACGATGAGGCGGACCTTGTTGTTGAGGCCTTCGACGCGGCCGTTGGAGAGGCCGTGCTCGATGGCGTTCAAGATGAGGTCGCGTCGGCGGCGCATGGTGCGGGCGGCCTTGACGAACGGGGCGAGCCGGGAGCGCTGCGCCCGGGCGCACCACCGGTCGAGCAGCACGGCGGCCTGGTCGCGGGTGAGGTCGCCGGCGAAGATGGCCCGGAACTGTTCCTTCATCTCATAGGCCCGCCAGATGCCGCCCCGGTTGCGTCGCAGCTTGGCGAGCTGGGCGGCTTGGCGGTCGGTGAGGTCTTCGGGGTTCTTCAACAGCGCCCACCGGGCCCCCTTGAAGTCCTTCGCCCAGCGGTCGCCGGGGAGGCGGCGCAGCGCTTGCCACAGGTCGCGGCGGACCTCGTCGAGGGCGTCACCGACGAGCTTGATCACGTGGAAGGGATCGGCGCAGATGACTGCTTGGGAGGCGTGGCCCTCGGCGGTCACCGACTTGATGAACGCGGGGCCCAAGTCGAGCGACACGGCTTCGATCGTCTGGCTGCGCAACGGTCCCAGCTCGTCGAAGAACCCGTCGAGGGTCTTGGCGTCGCGGCCCTGGGCGCCCCAGATGACCACCCCGCGGTCGTGGTCGACGACAAGGGTCAGGTACTTGTGGTGGCGGCGCCAGGAGATCTCATCGACCCCAATGCGGAACAGACCGTTGAGCCGGTCGGGGTCCAGCTCGGTGGCCACGACGCGTTGACAGGCGCGGCCGACGGTCCGCCACGAAACCCGGGCGAGACGGGCCACGGCGGTGGTGTCCATGCGGGTCGCCAACCAGGCCAGAAGGTCGTCGTAGTCGCGAGTGAGATGCGCCCCGGGGCGGGCGAAGGGGACCGCCTCGACGACCACCCCATGGGCCGGGCACCGAAGACGGCGCAGCGCAGCGCGGACCTCGACACGCCACACCCCCAGGTCGAGGTGCCGCCACGACGACGGCTTCTCAACGTCGCGGGTGTCGTAGCGGAACCGGGTCCCATGACCGCAGTGCGGACAGATCAGCCGCCGGCGGCGCAACGCCACGGTGACCACGACCATCGACGGCAAGAACTCCACGGCGGTGACGTTCACCCCCTCGAGACGCAGAAGACGCTTGAATGCAGTGGTGACGCGCACGGGCAGGTGACCTCCAGGAACCGGGAGTAGAGACCCCGGAACCTTGGTCCCAGCCCGTGCGCGTCACGCGGACCCCCCCACCCGCCCCTCACCCAGACGCCACAACGCCCCACCGCTCACCCCACCCACACCCGGGTCAGGAGAGCCCTTTTTTACATCCCCTCCTGCGTGGCTCTTCCGGGCCATGTTGATGGGCTGATGCCCGCACATAACGCAAGTAAACTAAGGGCCCGCCCGGAACGTGTCAAGGCTTTGAGAGGTTTCTTGGGGAGGGGGTGTAGCGAACTCGGCGCAGATCCCAGATGTTGTGGTCGTCAGCCGTCGTGTGGTTCGGCGGCGGGAGGCTTGTCCTTGGCGCGGCGGCGGCTGGCGGCCTGCACCTGGCGCTTGTGCTCCTTCTTCCATGCCTCGATGGCATCGGCGAGCTGGGCGTCGGAGGTGGCGACTGCGCTCTTTCGGGTGGCGATGGTGGCCCGGGTGGTGGCGGTGACGCCGGGGTCGACGAGGTCGCAGACGAGGCGCCAGAAGACGAGGCCCCGGTTGCGGGAGCTGCGCCGGTTGAACCTGAAGACGAACTCGTCGAGGTACTGGTCGAGGTGGTGCGCTTCGACCGAGCCCTGGTGGGTCCCGAGGAGCCAGCGCTTGAGGAGGGCGGCGACGCGGTGGACGTGCGGGAAGTGCACGTGGGCGGCTCTTCGGCGGCGTTGAGGCTCATCGCCTTGTGTCGGTAGTTGAGCCCCCGGGCTTCGAGGTCGGCGACCGCGCTGAGGTAGGGAGGCCATCCGTCGGTGAGCAGCGCCGTGCCCTCCTCGACGTTCTCCGAGATGAACTTGGCCAGGCTGAACGACGAGGCGTCCACGATCCTGGCGGCCCGGATGCGGCCCATCCTCGTGGCCGACAACGACTCGCAGGCGATGACGACCACCTGCTTCTTGCCCTTCGATCGGCCGCCGGCGCCGGCCTCATGGCCGCCGACGAAGGTCTCGTCGATCTCGACGTCGCCGGAGAGCCGGGCTCGGGACGTCTGGGCCATCACCGACCGGAGCGTGTGGAGCAGGTGCCACGCCGTCGAGTGGCTGATCCCCAGCGATCGCTCAAGGCTCTGCGACGACACGCCCGTCTTCGTGTTCGTCATCTGCCACGCCGCCCGCAGCCACAGGCGCAGGTCGAGGTTCGCGTTCGCCAGCACCGTCTGGGATGTCACCGTCGTCCGCCGCCGGCACGCCCCGCACCACCACGCCCGAGGCCCTTGCGGGGACAGACCGACCACACCGCAGCGGGGACAGGCCGCCCCGGCACGGAACCTCACAGCACCCAGGAACGCCGCCGCGTCGGCCTCGGTCCGGAACCAGTCCTCGAACTCCTGGACGTTCCTCGGGAAGTGCACGCCACCCCGAGGCGGCTCGGTCCCCAGATCATCGCCCCAGCCGCCCATCTACGCACCGTAACCACAACATGAGACACCTGCGCCGAGTTCGCTACACCCAGTTTCTTGGGTTTCAGTTGGTTGAGTGGTCCTCCTGGTGGGGTCGGTTGATCCAGGCTTCGTCGGGTGGCCGTCTGGCGATGGGCGCTTGGCGGACGAAGCGTTCGGTGTGCGCGGCGCGGGCGGTCTGGCGGTGGTCGATGACGGTGTCGACGTGGCCGTAGTGGACCTGGGCGGGGGTGAGCAGCGCGAGGCCCCAGTGGTGGTGCTCAAGGTTGTACCAGTCGAAGAACCTGTCGCCGTGGGCGACCGCGGCGGGGAGGCTGTCGAAGCGGCCGGAGAAGTCGGGGCGGTATTTGAAGGTCTTGAACCCCGATTCTGACGTTCCGCACTTCTCGGGGGCGTTATCCGCCCCCACTTGTCATGGCTTGGTGGGGGCGTTGGTGTAGGTGTCGGCGGGGACGCCGAGCAGGTTGAGGACCTGGTGTTGTAGGGGCGTGAAGGTGGGCTCGAAGGTCTGGGCGACGCGGCCGTGGTCGATGAGGTGGTGGCGGGCGACGCCGGTGAAGATGTCGAGCACACGGGGGGCGCTGGGGGCGGGGCAGGCGCGCAGCTCGGGGTAGAGCGGGATGTTGGCTAGTTCGGGTCTAGCCTGACGTTCCGCACTTCTCGGGGGCGTTATCGGCCCCATCGGACACGGCTGGGTGGCGCCGCTGGTGCAGGTGTGCGGGGATGCCGAGGAGGTCGAGGACCTGGTGTTGGAGGGGCGTGAGGGCGGGTTCGAAGGTCTAGACGACGTGGTCGTTGTCGATGAGGTGGTGGCGGGCGACGCTGTTGAAGATCTCGAGGATCCGGGGGCGCTGGGGGCGGGGCATGCGCGCAGCTCGGGGTACAGGGGATGTCGCGCAGCTTCGCTGCATTCATGGCGTGCAGATCTGTCGTTCGATGAGGGGGCGAGTTCACGGGGTGACGGCTGCAGGATGATGGTCGGGGTCTCCTGTCCCGTCGGCGTGGCCGAGGCCTGACGCCGGCACGCCATCGGTCCGAGGCCAGGAGTATGCTCCAGGCATGTCGTCAGTGCTGTTCCGGGAGGCACCGCTGGCCGTCAACGAGCTCATCGAGGAACGCCGGCGCTCGGGTCTGGACCGCTTCGACGAGATCTGGGAGGGCGTCTACGTCGTGAACCCACCGCCGTCGTTCCGCCACTCGACCATCACCGGTCTCATCGTCGACCTCCTACGACCCCACGCCGAAGATCGGGGTCTGGTCGTTCGTCGGGAGGTCGGCGTCGGTGGGGCGGACGACCACCGGATCCCCGACGTGGTGGTGGCCGACACCGCCGACCTGGATGACGCCGAGCACTACCTTCTGACCGCGGCCATCGCGGTCGAGGTGCTGTCGCCGAACGAGCGGCTCGACAAGCGACCGTTCTACCTCTCTCTCGGCGTCGCCGAGGTCGTCATCGTGGATCCCACTGCCGGAACCGTCGAGTGGTCCGCCATCGCCCCGGATGGCGCCGGCTACGAGCCCCTCACCGCCAGCACTCTCCTCCCGATCGGGCCCGCCGACGTGATGGCGTTGATCGCCGTCTGACTCGCGGTCGCCTGCAGGCCGGAGCGCTCCCAGCCCCGCCGAGCCGTCCCCGCGATGGCGTGGGGCCTCGGGGCACCGGCGTCTCTTGCCGCGTCACCGACGCCGACGGACGGCGCTCGCCACCGGCTCGACCTCGGCGCCGGTGATCCGGCGGACGAGCCGGTGCTCCGCCGTTCGATCGGCCCGGTTCGCACGGCCTGTCCTTCGTTGCGATGGGCTCAGATCGTGTGCGGGTCAGCGGGCACCCGTGGTGAAGGGGTCGAACGCTGCGGGCGAGGTGCGCAGGTGCTGGGCGATCATCTCGGTGACGATGTCCGGCGCCAGCGACGAGCCGGCCGCACCCACCGGGGCGAGTTCGGGCGTGAGCTCGCCGATCGGGTCGTTGACCCACCCCACGGTGTCGGCGGCGGTGAGCGCGGCGGCCAGCGGCCCGAGGTCCACCCGGGGCCGGACCGGACGGCTCCGGTACTGCACCCAGGTCTCGTACCGGTAGGTGAACCGGTACGACCCGTCGACGAGCAGGAGCGCGGTGCAACTGGTGACGTTGTGGAGCGCCATCGGGTGCACCCCGTCGTAGCGTCGCCCCCCGAAGCGGTGGCCCCACCAGTGGCGCCCCTCGGGCACGGTGACGACGGCGAGATCGACATCGGGCCGCTCGGCGATGCGCACCGTGCCGTCGGCGATGGCCGCCTCGCTCTCGGCCAGATGGGCGTCCTCGGCGGCCCAAAGGTGGCGGTAGCGCTCGACGTCGTCGACGAGCTCGATCAGCCGGCCGAGCGCCTCGGTGTAGAGCCAGGCGGTTCTGTCATCTGACTCCGCGGGCGAACGTCCGAGCGGTGATCGGTCGGCGTCGGTGAAGGCCGAGACGACCATCGACGCCCGAGCTGCGTCGCGGTCGCGGAACGTGGCGAAGTCACCGGCAGCGGCGAGGTCCTCGAGGAACGGGCGCCGCGGCATCGCCTCCTCGGGGTGAGCGAGGGCGAAGATGCTGACGAGGCCGTCCTGGTCGAAGTGGTTGTTCGACACGACGGCGGCGTCGCCGTGAAGAGGTTCCGCACGGTCGAGGTAGCGGAACGCCATCTGGGCCGAGAGGTCCGCCTGCAGGTCCACCGGCAAGTCCGACGAGCCGGGCCAATGAGAGAGGGTGAGGACGGTGTTGGCCGTGGGCGAGCCGTCGACCACGACGTTCGGCTCCTCCGAAGCCTCCGCGTACGGGCGGAAGGCGAGGTGCACGACAGGCATGATGGGGAGGTTATGGCCTCTACCGCGCTTGCGGTCAAGGGCCGCGGTCGGGGCGCTAGGGGGCGCGGCCGGGCCAGCCGCTCGCCGGCGACCTGCGCCGGGGGTCCGCCGCCCGCGGCCACCAAGGTCGGTGAGCGGCCCAGGAGCTTTGGACGCCTGGACGTACCATGGGTGATCAAGCGTGCAAGGTTCGAGGGCGGTCCGTTCGTCCGGCCCGACCAGGGCTGAGGAGTGAGCCTCAACGCTCGTGGCGGCTCGCCACGGCGCGCTCGACGAGCGGCGAGAAGGCCACGGCGGTGGCGCTGGCCGAGCCGGCGATGGCCCATCCCACAGGGTCGAGCGGCGTGCAGCCGAACAGCTGGGACAGACCGGGCGTCTGCACCACGGTGACGAGCACGGCGACCGAGCCGAGTGATGCCGCCAGCACGAGAGGGTCGCGCCCACCGCCGAGCAGGGTCTGGCCCAGCTGGGTGCCGATCAGCGCCGCCAGGGCGACGGTGTCGGCCCTCCTCCGGAGGCCGGTCACCCGTCCCCCCAGCCACGCCGCGGCAGCACCTCCCGACGTGGTCAGGGCCCGGGCCACGATGGCGTCGTCGAGCGACCGCCCCAGGGAGGCGTCGGGGCCTTCGGCGAGGATGCGCTCGGGAGAGAGGTCCGGAGGCCGCCGGGCGGCGATCGCCATGGCGGGCAGCGCGTCGGTGAGGAGGTTGACCAGGAGGAGCTGACGGGCGTTGAGGGGCGGACGCCCCGTGAGGGCCGTCCCCGTCGCCGTGAAGATGACCTCCCCGAGGTTGCCGCCGAGGAGCAGGGCGACGGCGTCGCGGACCGACGACCACATGGCTCGGCCCTCGACGATGGCGTCGAGGATCACCTCGATGCGGCCGTCGGGCACCACGAGGTCAGCCGATCGGCGGGCCCCCGAGCTGCTGTGCTCGCCGATGGCGATGCCCACGTCGGCCCGGGCGATCGCCGGCGCGTCGTTGGCGCCGTCGCCGGTCATGGCCACGCTGTGGCCTGCGGCCTGGTAGGCGGCGACGAGTCGCAGCTTGTGGGCGGGGGTGACCCGGGCGAAGACGGTCACCTCCTCCAGCAGGGCCGAGAGCGCGTCGTCGTCGAGCCCGTCGACCTCCCCTCCGGTGAGCACCCGGCCATGGTCGCCGATGCCCAGCTCGGTCGCGATGCCCTGGGCCGTGGACGGGTGGTCACCGGTGATCATCACCGTCCGCACCCCTGCCTTCGACAGGCGGGCCACGGCGTCTGCGGCTGACGGTCGGACCGGGTCGGCGAGGACGACGAAGCCGAGCAGGGTCAGCTCGTCCACCCGGGCGTCGTCGAGGTCCCTCTTGCTCGTCGCCCGACGTTCGGCGACCGCCAGCACGCGATGGCCCCGGGTCGCCAGGCGGTCGAGGTGATCCCTGAGGCGGTCCGTGGTCGGGTCGTCGAGGGCCCGGGTCTCGGACCCGTCGTCCCAGGCCCGGCACCGCGGCACCACGACCTCGGGCGCGCCCTTCACGCTCAGCAGAAAGCCGTCGCCGTTGTCACCCAGCACGGCGTGGTACCCCCGCCGGGGCTCGAACGCCAGCTCGGTTCGCCGCTCCCACCGGTGCATGCCGTCGGAGGCCGACACGTCCACCGATGCCGCCCCGTCGACCACGGCCCGATCGGTGAGGTGCGGGAGAGGGTCGCCGTCATCGCGCGTCCCCGGTGAGGCTCGGAGGGCGACGGCGAGGACGTAGCGGTGGTGCTCCTCGAGGGCAGTGAGGTCGACGTCACGATCGCCGTTCGAGACCCCCCGCAGCTCGATGCGCCCCCCGGTAAGTGTCCCGGTCTTGTCGGCGCAGAGCACGTCGGCCCGGCCCAGCGCCTCGAGGGCCCGGGGGTTGCGCACGAGCGCACCGTGCGCTGCGATCCGGCGCGCTGCGCTGGACTGGGCCACGGTGGCGAGGAGGGGCAGGCCCTCGGGGACCGCCGCGACGGCGAGGCTCACCCCGCCGCGCAGCGTCCGGCGCAGAGGGGCGCCGTGCAGCAAGCCGGCGGCGATCACGGCTCCGCCGCCGAGAGCCGAGAGCGGAAGGGCGCGTCGGGTGAGCTCGCTGAGGCGGGCCTCGACGCCGCCGGGTCGTGCGTCGTCGGCCGCGGCGGCGGCAGCGGCCGCCCCGGACTCGGTGTCGGCGCCGACGGCCACCACCACTGCGGCGGCCTCGCCGACGGCGATGGTGGTGCCGTCGTAGAGCATCGAGCTCCGCTCGGCCAGGAGCGACGTGCGCACCGGGTCCGAGGACTTCCCCACCGGCATCGACTCGCCGGTGAGGCGCGACTCGTCCACCTCGAGGCCCCCTGTGTCGAGCAGCCGGCAGTCGGCCGGCACCGAGTCGCCGGCGGCGAGCAGCACCACGTCGCCGACGACGAGCGCCTCGGCCGCCACCACCTCGACCGTACCGCGCCGCCGCACGCGCACCTGCTGGGCGCTCATGTCCTCGAGGGCCTGGGCGGCCCGGTCCACGCGCCAGCGCTGGGTTCCTCCGAGGACGGCGTTCACCGCCGTGACCGCCCCCAGCAGCACGGCGTCGCCCGCACCGCCCACGGCGGTCGAGAGGGCGGCGCCGCCGGCGAGGATGGGCGTCAACGGGTTGGCCAGCTCCTGGTAGACGGCGGCGGGCAGCGAGAGGGCACCGTCGTCGTCCGGGCCGGCCGGGGCCGACGGCGCGTCGGCCAGCCCGTCCGCCGAGCTGTCGAGGCGGTCGAGGACCTCGTCGGTCGACAGCTCGTGCCAGGGAGGTGCCGGGCGGGGTGAGCTGGACCTCAGGCGGGAGAGGCCGACCGCGGCGCGCGCTGCGTTGGCCTGGGCCACGAGGGCGGCGACGTTCACCGCGGTCAGGGCCCGGGTGCCCGCCGCCGGGGCGGGCACCGCCAACCCCAACAGAGCGCCGACGCTGGACCCGCCGAGGGCGAGGGCTGCGCTCTGCCGGCTGACCTGGTGGGCGACGGCGGCCGCCGTGACCAGGACGGCGACGTCGGCCATGCCCGCACACGCGACGTCGGCGGCCCACGTCACGCCACCCTCCCGGAGACAGACGCCCAGGTCGGCCGCCGCCAGCCCGGCCGGGTCGGCGGCGAGCAGGGCGACACCGCAGCCGTCCTCCTGCAACATGCGGACGTCGTCGACGAGGTCGCCGTCGAGGCGGAGATCGGCCCCGAGCCGCTCGACCAGGGCGTC